>DATKSH010000195.1:0-4783 GCA_035531735.1 Alphaproteobacteria bacterium | reverse complement strand
GATCAGCCACGCATGATGCATGCGCCCGGCCTTGAACGCCTCCGTCACCTGCCGGATCGCCTCGTCATGGCCGGTGAGGACGGGGTTATGGAGGTGATCGGTCATTTCCGGAATCCGAAATGTTTTTGCATTACGGCGGCGACGTTTGCCGCGACATCATCGACATCGCCACTCGCATTCACCACCTTAATCCGTTTCGGATATTTCTTCGCCAGCGCCTTATACGCCGCCCGCAATTTGCGATGGAACGGCGCGGCTTTCAACTGATAGCGGTCGTGCCAGCCGCCGCGCTTTTTCACCCGCCCCATGCTGGCCTCAACCGGCATATCGAGCAAAATCGTCAAATCCGGCTCGAAATCCCCGGCGGCCTCATAATAAAGCCGTTCGATCTGCGCCGGCAAAACATGATGCCCGATGCCCTGATAGGCGCGCGTGGAGTCCATGAAGCGGTCGCTGACCACCCATTTGCCGGCTTTCAAGGCCGGCCACACGGTCTTGGTCAAATGCTCGCGCCGGGCGGCAAAGATCAGCAACAATTCGGCCACGGGGTCCCAATAGCCCTCTTTCTGGCTCAGCCACAATTTACGTATCAATTCGGCGCCCTTCGATCCGCCGACTTCGCGCGTGAGAACCACTTTGATCCCCCGCCGACGCAAAAACGCCGCCAACTTTTTCGCTTGCGTCGATTTGCCGGCTCCCTCCCCGCCTTCCAGCGTGATGAATTTGCCGCGCGCCATAAATTAGGATTTAGTCAGAAGATAGCGCAGCTTGGCCTTAAGGCTGGCGAAAAAGCCAAGACGCGGCACCGAAGCGCCGGCGACAAGGGCCACCGTTTTGTCCGCCATGCCGGGCGCGCTAACCGTTAAAGTTCCAAGCTGCTGGCCCTTTTCAATCGGCGCCGGGACCGGCTGCTGGAACGAAACGGATGTCTTAAGCTCGGCACGCGCGCTGCGCGGCAAAGTAATTTCCAGGGACGTGGCCGCCAGCAACGGCACATCCCGCGCATGGCCCAGCCACACTTTCGCCTCGGCCAGGTCCTGGCCGGCCTTGACGATGGGATAAAGCCCGAATTCGCGATAGCCCCAGTCGAGCAATTTGGCCGGTTCGTCCTCGCGCGCCTGCATGCTGTCGAGACCGTTGACGACGAGGATCAAACGCCGCCCGTGGCGCAAAGCCGAGGCGGTCAAGCCATAACCGCCGATCTCGGTATGCCCGGTCTTGAGCCCATCGACCCCCAGTTCGGGATGATACAGCATCGGGTTGCGATTGCCCTGCTTGATGCCGTTGAAGGTGAAGGTCAGTTCCGAGAAATAATGATAATACTGCGGGAAATCTTTAATCAGCGCGTCGGCCAGCTTGACCAGGTCGCACGCGGTCGAATAATGATCGGGATCGGGCAAGCCGGTCGCGTTGACGAAATGGCTGTTGTCCATGCCGAGCCTCGCGGCCTCGGCGTTCATCATGGTGGCGAAATTGTCTTCCGAGCCGCCGAGCCCCTCGGCCAGCGTCACGGCGGCATCGTTGCCGGATTGCACGATTACACCGCGGATCAGGTCCTCGACCGGGACTTTCTGGCCGATATTAAGAAAAGTGCGCGACCCCGGTTGCTTCCATGCATGCTCGCTGACCGTCAAGCTGTCGTTCAAATGCAGCTTGCCTTCCTTCAACGCCTGGAACGTCAGATAGAGCGTCATCATTTTGCTCATCGACGAGGTCGGCATATGCTCATCGCCGTTTTTCTGGAAAAGCAAGGTGTCGGTATTGGCGTCGATCACGCAGGCCTGCTTGGCCGCGGTCTCGATCGGCGCGACGCTTTGGGCATAAACGGGAAGCGGCGCCAGAAAAGCAAAAAGAACAATAGATAAGGCAAGAATCTTCATGTCGCTTCCAATCGCCAAAAATGCTTCAGGAGGAACGAATAGCCCGCAAGGCGGCTTCGGGCTCACGGCTGATAATCGTCAGCAAGGCGCGCGCGGGGCCGGTCGGCCGGCGCTCGCCGTTTTCCCATTTGCGCAAGGTCGCGGGGCTCAAACCGAAAATACTGGCAAAAGCATCGCGGGTCATGCCGATTTTCCGCCGCGCCGTTTTTATATCGGCCGGCTTGACGGCGACATGCGCGACGCGCCGGATGCCGGATGCATCGCCTTTGGCATAGGCGATGGCTTGCTGCAGGCTTTTCATCAAGCCGTCATGGACGCGTTTACTCATCTCTTCGCCCTCCTGTACTCGTTTTTCAACTCCGCCACGGTCGTTTTCAAGGAGTTGCATTCGGCGCGGCTAAGATCGGCTTTCTCGTTTTTGGCGTATAGATCCATCAAGATGATCGGCACATAGGGATCGTGATAATAGTAGATCACGCGAACCCCGCCCCGCTTGCCGCGGCCGCCTTTGCCAAACCTGATTTTACGAACGCCGCCCGTGCCGGGGATAAGATCGCCGGCCGCGGGATTTGACGCTATGGCATAGGTTACGGCATCCATTTCGTGGTCCGACAAAAGACGTTCGGCGCGCGCTGCGTAGCGTTCCGTATAGACAACCGTTTGCAGTTTTTCATTATGCCCCATTGGGGCCTTTCTGTCAAGGGCCATGTCGAAACGTCAATCGACCACGATACGCGAATGAACAACGCCCGCTTGCTGCACGCGCGCCAGCATCCGATCGGCGGCGGCGACGTCCTGCATCGGCCCAACCCGCACGCGATAGAAGGTGCGGCCATTAACCGAGGCGTTCGACACCGACACCGGCCCGAACCGCGTCAAGTTTTGCTGAAGCTTTGTGGCATTTTCAAGGACCGTGAAGGCGCCGGCTTGCACGAAAATATGCGTATGGCTCGGCACCGGCACATGCAGCACTACCGGCAAGGGCTTGGTATCGACCAGCTCCCGATGAATGGCGGGCGTCGTATAAACCGGCTGCGGCCGGGTCTGGACATCGGACGGCAGGTCGAGCGATTCCGAGGTCACCGGCGCGCGCGGCGCGGCCATCGCCGGCGGCGCCTCGGCCGATGCCATCTGCACGGGGGCCGGGCGACCGTAATGGCGCATGGCGTCGGCGATGGCCTCGCTCTCCCTCGCCAGCACCTGCACCCGCACCTCGGCGGTGCCTTGCTGCTCGAATCCGAGCAATTGGGCGGCGCGCCGCGACACGTCAATGATGCGACCGCGGGCGAACGGGCCCCGGTCGTTGATGCGCACCACGATCGAGCGCCCGTTCTGCAAATTGGTCACCCGCGCGAGGGACGGCATCGGCAAGGTGCGGTGCGCGGCGGTCAATTCGTCGGGATTGAAGATTTCGCCGTTGGCGGTGCGATCGCCGCCAAATTCATGCCCGTACCACGAGGCGATGCCGGTCTGGTCATAGCTGTAATTGGCGCGCGGATAATACCACTGGCCGTCGATCTGGTAAGGGTTGCCGACCTTGTAAACCGCATGGGTCAAGCCGCTGCTGCTGCTCCCGCCGCCCTCGGACGCGCAACCGGAAAGTAGAAGGCAGAGGACAGATACCAGGTAAAAGATAGAAGGAAGCCGATTCCGTCTTTTTCCGCCCGGATAATTTGACAACTGACATCTGCATTCCGTCATCTGCTCTCCGCAATCCGATCCGCCAACAATCCCACCGCCGTCGCGAAATAGGTCGAGCGATTCCATTTCATCAGCGCGCGGAAGTTATCATAGACCAGAAAGCTGCGTCCACCCGCGCCGTCCGGTTGTATCAGCGAAGCCTGCAAAAGAGGTTCCGGTAGTTTCTTGCCATTTAACTTTCGCACGCCGAGCTTATTCCATATGCCAAGCGTATGAGTCTGGCCGAGTCCGACGTCGCGCGCAGAAATTTTCCGGGTCAATTCGACCTCGCGGCCCCAAATAGTGCCCGGCTTCCATCCCTCGGCGGCGAGGTAATGGCCAATGGAGGCGAAAATATCGGCCTGATTATGCCAGATGTCGCTGAAACCGTTGCCGTCGTCATCGACGGCATAGCGCAGGTAGGTGGACGGCATAAACTGGCATTGGCCCATGGCGCCGGCCCAACTGCCTTGCAAATCGCCGGGCGGCACGCGGTCGCGGTCGATCATGCGCAAGGCGTCGATCAATTCCTTGCGAAAGAACCCCGGCCGCTGCCCGCGATAGGCCAGCGTCGCAAGGGCATCCAACGTGTCGAAATGGCCGGGATCGCGCCCATAATTGCTCTCGATGCCCCACAGGGCGACGATGATCGACGGCGGCACGCCAAATTTCCAGCCGATATTCGCGAGCAGCTTTGCGTCCTGCCGGTAAAACGCCCGGCCGGTTGCCACGCGGTCCGCGCCGACGATGCGCCGGCCATATTGATCGAAGGTGATCGTGTGTTCCGGCTGCGACTGGTCGAGATCGATGACCTGGTCGTCGAGTTCGACCCCTTTCAAGGCATCGAGCGCCGCGCGCGAGGCGATGCCGGCGGCGATCGCGTCCTGCTGGACGCCCTGCAGCCAGATTTGAAAATTCTGCTGTGACTTATCCGGCGTTGCCGCACCGTCATCATTATTCCGCGACTGCGGATAAGGCGGCGCCGCGTAAGGCGGGTAATCGGCCGCGTCGGGCGACAGGGCTTGCGCGTGGGCCGCCGGCATGGCGGCAATCAGGATTGCGGCACACAAAAAAGAAAAAGCGAAGCGACTCAGCCGGGCCATGGCGTTTCGATATAGCCCACCGCCCAATAAGCGAGAAGCCCGTAATATTCGTGCAAGGCGACGGCCATTTCGTCGAGATGACCGGTCAGGTCGAAATGCACCGCCGACGACAGCTTGCCG
>DATKSH010000194.1:0-4388 GCA_035531735.1 Alphaproteobacteria bacterium | reverse complement strand
ATGGCGCCACGCTCCGGCGTTCGGGGTTGATGGCGGCGTTGCGCGCCGTCTTGGGATAAAAGCCTATCAAGGCGTGGTGAAGCGAAGCTTAATTCTGCTGACAGGCGCAGCTTCTATGCCCTATAGCTAAAAAAAAGCCAGCAAAAGGAAAGGCCTGCGACGATCGATGGTAAAAACGTCAATTTTTATCGATGGCGAAGCCGGCACCACCGGCCTCGAAATCCGCAAAAAACTCGAAAGCCGCGCGGATGTCGAAATCCTCAAAATCGCGCCGGACAAGCGCAAGGAAGCGGCCGAGCGCAAGCGGCTTTTGAACGCGGCCGACCTTGCCATTTTGTGCCTGCCGGACGAGGCCGCGCGCGAAGCCGCAGCGCTGATCGACAATCCGCGCACCAAGATTCTCGACGCCAGCACCGCGCACCGCACGGCCAAATCTTGGGTTTATGGTTTCCCGGAAATGGCGCCGGGGCAGGGGGACGCGATCCGTGCGGCGAAGCGCGTCAGCAACCCCGGCTGCTATGCGACCGGCGTCATCGGGTTGTTGCGGCCTTTGACCGACGCCGGCCTCGTGCCGTGCGCCGCGCCCATCACCATCAACGCGATTTCCGGTTATTCCGGCGGCGGCAAGGAACTAATCGCGATTTGCGAAGCCAAGGGCGGCGATATTCGTGGCGGCCCGTTCTGCGCCTATGGCCTCGATCAGAAGCACAAGCATATCGGTGAGATGAAAAAGCACGGCGGGCTCGACGCCGATCCGATTTTCCTGCCCTCCTACAGCGCCAGCTTCTATCGCGGCATGCTGATCGAAATCGGCTTGCGAATGGACGATATGAACAAAATGACCGGCAAGAAGGCCGACGGCGCCGCGCTCCATGCCGCGCTTACCGCGCGCTATGCCGGCCAGGAATTCATCAAGCTCGCGCCGCTGCACACCGAACTGGAAAAAGGCTTCGTCCTGTCGCCGCTGGCGCAAAACGAAACCAACAATCTCGAACTGCATGTGTTCTGGAACGCCGAAAAGCAATTCGCCGTCCTCGCCGCGATCCTCGACAATCTCGGCAAAGGCGCATCGGGCGCGGCGGTACAGAATGCGGAGATTATGTTGGGGCTTCAGTAAAGAGCGTCATGCCCGCGCTCGTCGCGGGCATCCACGTTGTGAATCACCCCACCTTCTTCAACTTCTCCTCATTCTTGATCTCCCCCCACAACCGCTCCATTTCTTCCAACGAAGCCTGACCGATCGTGCGGCCCTCGGCCTTCAACCGCCGCTCGATCTCGCGGAAGCGGCGCTCGAATTTGCGGTTGGTGCCGCGCAGGGCCTGTTCGGGATCGATGTCCAGCCGCCGCGCGAGATTGGCGAGGGCGAAGAAAACGTCGCCAAGTTCGTCTTCGACGGCGGCTTGATTGCCATCTTTTCCGCTGTTGCGCCCGATCTCATGCTCAAGCTCGCCGATTTCTTCCTTGATCTTGGCGAGGATGTCGCGCGCATCCGTCCAGTCGAAGCCCACGCGCGCGGCGCGGTTTTGCAGCTTAACGGCATGGGCCGCAGCGGGCAGGGCGGATGACACGCCATCCAGCACGCTCGGCGCCCGGTTCTCCGCCCTCGCCCGTGCCTCGCGCTTTTTGGCCTTGTCGGCCTCCCAGTTGGCCAAAACCGCCTCGGCTGTTTCAGCATTTCGATCTCCAAACACATGCGGATGGCGCTCGATCATCTTGTCGGCGACATGGCCGGCAATAGCCTCCAGATCGAACAAGCCCGCCTCACGTCCCATCTGGGCATGGAAAACGACCTGGAACAGCAAATCGCCCAATTCGTCCTTGATGGCGGCCGGGTCGCCGGCCTCTATGGCTTCGACCACCTCATAAGTCTCCTCAAGCGTGTAGGGGGCGATGCTGCGGAAATCCTGCTCCAGATCCCACGGGCACCCGCCCTTGGGGTCGCGCAAGCGCGCCATAACCTCGATCAAGCGGTCGATGTTCTTGGTCATAAAACAAGCCTTTCCGGCGGAGAAGGGTCGGAAGGGGCGTCGCATAAAAAGGCCCGGAAATCCAGCCCTTCTACCCACCCATAAGTCGCATAAGATATATTATGTTAAATCATATACGGGTTCGAAATGGGCCTTTCTAGAAAATCACTTGCCCCTGTGGTACGGCTAACCAGCTTTCGCGTAATCAGGGGAAAATTTTTTATGCATTCAAATCGCTTAAAGAGAGGTACTCCTCGCCCACGGCACCGCTTCAGAACCTCCTCGCAATCCTATATGTCCTATACGATCCGCGAGCATTGGCGCCGGGAAAAAAGCTGGATATGCCTCAACTTTGCGACCACCGCCGCCTTTGCCATCGCAAGTTACCGTAATCCGGCTTTCTTGGCTGGAACTGCATACCTCTTGCTGTTTTCAGTCTCCGATTTAATCAGCCCGACTTATGACTAATCGGATTGCTTCCCCATCATCTCGGCGCGGATCTTGGTCGCCGATATACCGGTGAACTTTTCATCCAGATCGATACGCTCGATCTTATAGCCGACGTCGCGGCCATAAAAAATATGGCTGATGTTGGGCAGCCGCACGACCGTATAATGTCCGTCATGTTCGGCCATCCCGGCCTCGATATTGGCCAGCACGGCGGCGAAATCGAACGGATTCTTTTCGTCGGTGCCGTGGGTGTCGCGCACGGCGATGCAGGCTTGCCCGACGCGCTTGATGCCTTCCTCGATCAGGGCCTTATGGCCGCCATGGAACGGCTGATAGCGGCCGACAAACAACGCGGTCGGCTTTTGCCAATCGAATATCGCCGTCTTGCCGCGCAAAACCTGCGCGACGCGCCGCGCCCATGTATCGGCCGAAGCGCCGTCGTCGATCACATGCGCATCAAAATGCTCCGGCGCCGCGAACATCTTGTTGGTATCGGCAAACCGGCCTTCCTTGATGCGGTCGATCCAGATCGTGAAAGCCGGCCCGAAGGTGGCGCGAGTTTCGGGCGTTGGGCACACGAAATCGGCAATCGCCGGGTGGCCGCCGGCATTCACCTGATCGCACAACCAAGACATGCGCCGCGCCTGCTCGATGCGATCCTCAAGCGAAAAGCCGAGATCGCGGCCGATATTCTGGCGCACATTGTCGGCGTTGAAATGCACCGCGCCAATCATCGGCGCCAGTGCCTTGGCCAAGGTCGTTTTGCCCGCGCCCGGCAGGCCCATGACAAGGATTTTCCTGTTTTGCATCTCGGCCCCGGATGATTGATTTGCCGCGCGAGCCTAGCAAAAACCCGCCGCCGGGCAAGCGTTAGGTCGTATCGGCATTTAAGGGCCGGCGTCATGCCCGCGAAGACGGTCATCCATATAAAAATGATCTAGCATTCAATCTCCAGCCCATCATAAGCCGGCGCGACACCCGGCGGCAATTTGGCTGCCAGCGCGGCATAATCGAGCGTTTCGTTCATATGCGTGAGATAAGCCTGCTTCGGTTTCACACGCGCGATCCATTCCAAAGCCAAATCCAGATGCGCGTGGGTCGGGTGAGGTTTTTCCCGGATGCAATCGACCACCCAAACCTTGACGCCCGCCAACGCGGCAAACGCCGCTTCGTCCAGTTTATTGACATCGGTTGAATAGGCAAAATCGTTCAGGCGAAAGCCGAGCGTTACAAGATTGCCGTGACTTTGCGCGAACGGCGTGACGCGGATGCCGCCTATGCCGAAAGCCCCGCCGATTTCATGCGCCGTTACCGCCGGCTTGTAGAATTTATCGGTCGCGCCTTTAAAAATATAGGCGAAGCGGTTTTCCAATTCGCGCATGGTGGCGGGATCGGCATAAATATCGATCGGCTTTTTCATCAGCCAGTTGACGCTGCGCAACTCGTCGATGCCGTGGCAATGATCGGCATGTGCATGGGTAAATAAAACCGCGTCCAGCTTTTGCAACCCGCACGCCAATAACTGCGCGCGCATGTCGGGCGAGGCATCGACAAGAATAGTCTTATCCCCCTCCTCCATAAGCACCGAAACACGCGTGCGGCGGTTGCGCGGATTGGCGAGATCGCAGGCGCCCCAGTTGTTGCCGATCAGCGGCACGCCGCCCGACGATCCGCAGCCGAGGATCGTAATCTTCACGGCCGCGCCACTTTGTCAAACAACCGGAAAAAATTCTCCGTCGTCGCGCGCGCGATTTCGTCTTCGCTGACACCCTTGACCTGCGCCAACACGCGCGCGGTGTCGGCGACATAGGCCGGTTCGCAAACCTTGCCGCGATGCGGTTCCGGTGCAAGGAACGGCGCATCGGTTTCCACCAAAAGCCGATCCAAAGGCACGTCGCGGGCGATGTCGCGCAATTCCTGCGATTTCTTGAAAGTGAGAATGCCGGAAAGGGAAATATAAAAGCCAAGCGC
>DATKSH010000193.1:0-4225 GCA_035531735.1 Alphaproteobacteria bacterium | reverse complement strand
GGGGCCGGGACCGTGCGCCTGTTGCGGAACAATGCCGACGTGATTGCCGCGCGGGCGGGACGCGGGATCAAGATCAAGGCCGTCGCCGCGCGCGACAAAAATAAAAAACGCGACTGCGATTTGTCGGGCGTCGATTGGGCGGATGATCCCCTGGCGCTGGCGCAACGGCCGGATGTCGATGTCGTCGTCGAACTGATCGGCGGCGCGGAAGGCGTTGCGCGCAAGCTGGCCGAAGCGGCGCTTAAAAACGGCAAGCATCTGGTCACCGCCAACAAGGCGTTGCTGGCCGTGCATGGTGCCGGGCTTGCGCACCTTGCCGAAACCAGTAAGCGCCAGTTGAATTTCGAGGCGGCGGTCGCCGGCGGTATTCCCGTTATCAAGGCGTTGCGCGGGGGCATGGCCGGCAACCATATCGCCGCCGTGCGCGGCATCTTGAACGGTACTTGCAATTATATCCTCACGCGCATGGAGGAAGCGGGGCTCGATTTCGCTGTAGCTTTGAAAGAAGCACAAGACAAAGGCTATGCCGAAGCCGATCCGGCCGCCGACATCGACGGCCACGATACCGCGCATAAAATCGCGCTGTTGGCGGCGCTGGCGTTCGGCGCCGAACCTGATGTGAACAATGTGCGGATCGAGGGCATTCGCCATCTGACGGCGCTCGACCTGCAATTCGCCGGCGAGCTTGGCTGCCGCGTCAAATTGCTGGGCATCGCGCGCTTGACCGCGCAGGGGCTTGAGCAGCGCGTCGCGCCGGCGCTGGTGCCGAAAAGCCTGCCCTTGGCGCAGGTGATGGGATCGCTCAATGCCGTTTTGGCGCAGGGCGATTTTGTTGGCGACGTGATGCTGGAGGGACGTGGGGCCGGGGCCGATGCGACCGCCAGCGCGGTGGTGGCCGACATCATCGACATCGCGCGCGGGAATGCGATGCCGGCCTTTGGCGTGCCGGCCGCGCAACTGAAAAAGCTGGCGCCTGCCGGCGCGGCCGCGCAATCCCGCACTTACATGCGTTTGCAGGTGGTGGACAAGCCGGGCGTGGTGGCCGATATTTCGGCGATCCTGCGCGACGAGGCGGTTTCCATCGAATCGCTGATCCAGCGTGGGCGGTCGCAAACCTCGGTGCCGGTGGTGATGACGACGCACGCCGCGCCCGCCGACGCCATGCGCCGCGCGGCCGATAAGATCGCCAAGGTCGGCAGCGTGGTCGAGAAACCGGTTTTGTTGCCGATTGAGGATTAGAAAGGAAACGCACATGCGCATCGAAGACGTAAGAATGGATCGTAATCTGGCCCTCGAAGTCGTGCGGGTGACGGAGGCGGCCGCGCTGGCCTGCTCGCTGATCGTCGGGCGCGGCGACGAGAAGGAGGCCGATCGCATGGCGGTCGATGCCATGCGGCGCGCGCTCAATGTCATCGATATCGAAGGCACGGTGGTGATCGGCGAGGGCGAGCGCGACGAGGCGCCGATGCTTTACATCGGCGAGACGGTCGGCACCGGCAAGGGACCCAAGGTCGATATTGCGCTCGATCCGTTGGAAGGGACGACCATCACCGCGCGCGGTGGGGCCAATGCGTTGGCCGTCATTGCCATGGCCGAAGCCGGCGGTTTTTTGCATGCGCCCGACGTCTATATGGAAAAAATCGCCGTCGGCGGCGGGTTGCCCGCGCAATTGGTCGATCTCAACGCGCCGGTGAAGGAAAATTTAAAAAATCTTGCCAAGGCCAAGGGCGCGGAATTGCCGGATTTGCAAGTTTGCATCCTCGACCGCCCGCGCCACGAGGAATTGATCGCGCGCGTGCGCGAAACCGGCGCGCGCATCATGCTGATCACCGACGGCGACGTTTCCGGCATCATCGCAACCTCGGAGCCCGATAGCGGCGTGGACATCTATATGGGCACGGGCGGCGCGCCGGAAGGCGTGTTGGCGGCGGCGGCATTGCAATGCATCGGCGGCTTCATGCAGGGCCGGCTTGTATTCCGCAACGACGACGAGAAAAAGCGCGCGGCGAAAGCCGGCATCACGGATTTAAAGCGCACATACGCGATGAACGAATTGGCGCACGGCGATGTGATGTTCGCCGCCACGGGCGTTACAAATGGAGCGATGCTGGACGGCGTGCGGCGCTTCGCCGGCGGGGCGGTCACCCATTCGGTGGTCATGCGTTCCAAAAGCGGCACCGTCCGCCACATCGAGGCGCATCATAATTTCAAGAGGAAGCCGCTGGTGGAGGGGTGAACATAGAAGTCGCCACGCATGAGCCGCCTTTTGCGGCTGCCGATGCATTTCTTGGCGTCGAATCCTCCTTCACTGGTCGGCGCTGGCTGGCGCGGGACTACGACGAGCGCACGGCTTTGGCGTTGGCGCAACGCCATACGCTGCCCGACGCGGTCGCGCGTGCATTGGCCGCGCGCGGGGTGACGCTGGAAGACGCGCCCGCGTTCCTCGATCCCAAATTGCGCGATCTGCTGCCTGATCCCAGCCGCTTCAAGGATATGGACAAAGCGGCGGCGCGTTTTGCCGGGGCCGTTACGAAAGGCGAGAAGATCGCCGTGTTCGGCGATTACGACGTGGACGGTGCGACCTCGGCCGCGCTTTTGATCCGTTTCGCGCGCGCCGTCGGAACCGAACTGCGTCTTTATGTGCCCGACCGGCGGCGCGAGGGCTATGGCCCCAACGCGGATGCCATGCGATTGCTGGCCGGCGAGGGGATCAAGCTGGTCGTCACGGTCGATTGCGGCACCACCGCGCATGAGCCCTTGGCCGCCGCGCGGGATGCGGGACTTGATGTGATCGTGCTCGATCATCATGCGTCGGAGCCGGGGTTGCCGCCGGCTTTCGCTGTCGTCAATCCCAATCGTTTAGACGAGCCGGGCGATTACGGCTATCTCGCCGCCGTCGGCGTGACTTATCTTTTCGTCATCGCGGTCAATCGCGCGTTGCGGATGATGAGTTTTTACGGCGTGGCAAAACGGGAACCCGATCTCCTGCAATGGCTCGATCTGGTCGCGCTTGGCACCATTTGCGACGTGGTAAAATTGAACGGCCTCAATCGCGCGCTGGTCGCGCAGGGCCTGCGCGCGATGCAGGGACGCAAGAACGCCGGCATCGTCGCGCTGGCCAAAGTGGCCGGCTGCAAGGGTTTCGATACCTATGCGGCCGGTTTTTTGCTCGGCCCGCGCGTCAATGCCGGCGGGCGCGTCGGCGAGGCGGATTTGGGAGCGAGGCTTCTTTCGACCGAGGGTGAATCGGTGGCCGCGTCATTGGCCGAGCATTTGCACGCGCTCAACGACGAGCGCAAAGCTATCGAGGCGCAGGTGCTGAAGGAAGCCGAAGCGATGACGATGGCGGAAAATTTGCCGTTGGCCTTCGTCGCTTCGGAAAACTGGCATCCGGGCGTGATCGGCATCGTCGCCTCGCGCCTTAAGGACAAATTCCATCACCCGGCCTTGGTGGTGGCGCTCGAAGGCGATATCGGCAAAGGATCGGGACGCTCGGTGAACGGCATCGATCTCGGCGCCGCGATCATCGCCGCAAGGCAGGCGGGGTTATTGATCAATGGTGGCGGCCACAAAATGGCGGCGGGATTCACCGTCGCGCGCGATAAGCTCGATGCCCTGCGCGATTTCCTCGCCGCACGCATCGCCAAACAAATCGAAGCCGAGCCGTTACGGCCGACTTTGATGCTGGATGGATTGGCCTCGGGCCCCGCCTTGCAGCCGGAATTTGTGCGGCGCTTGGCCGCGCTGGGCCCGTTCGGCACCGGCAATTCCGAACCACGCTTTGCATTGGCCGAATGCCGCGTCGTGCGCGCCGACGTGGTGGGCGAAAAGCATGTGCGCGTGATCGTTATGCAGGGTGGCGCGCGCATCACCGGCATCGCCTTCCGCGCGATGGAGAACGGCCTTGGCCCGGCCCTGCTCAGCCTTGGCGCGCGGCCCTGCCACCTCGCCGGCCATTTGCGCATCGACGAATGGCAGGGCGAGGAACGGGTGCAGTTGCAGATCGAGGATGGAAGGGCGGCAGGATGATATGGAATTACATTACTAGCGAGGCAATTCCATGGCCTACGGGCGTTTGGTGCGGCTTTATCGCAGCCTTGCTACCTTCCGAAAAATGAACAATCTGCCTCTTCGCTGCCTCTTCGGACGACATTGTGAACGCCTTTACTTCCGCGGCCATCAAGCCATAAATGCCGCCGGGGAGAGCGTAGGGTATGGGGTAGAT
>DATKSH010000192.1:0-5193 GCA_035531735.1 Alphaproteobacteria bacterium | reverse complement strand
CCGGCTTTTTGCTCGCGCAGCGAAAATTTTTGGACGATGGAAGGTAATGGACGCTATTGGAAAATGCCCGCGCCGTTTAAACGCCGCGCGTTAAGTCTTCGGCAATCTCGCCGCGTTACCCTGAAAACTGATCTTGAACATCGTAAATATTATTCCCGGCGCTCCTTGCCTTTGGCGAAGGAGCCGCGCACGACCTTATCGGGATTGGCTTCCAGAACCTCGTCCAGATAGTCGGCGTAATCCTGCATCATCTTCTTGCGTTCCAGCAAGTGTTCGGCGCGGTTGTAGGCCGCGCGGATTTTATCGCTGTCCTCATGCGCCAACTGCCGCTCGATCACGTCCGGCGGATAGTTCTTTTCGTTGAGGATGGTCGAGGCCAGCGTGCGGAAGCCGTGCCCGGTCATGCGGTTCCGGTAGCCCATGCGGCGCAGGGCCATCAGCACGGCGCCGTTGCTGATATGCCGGTTTGTCCGACTGCGCTGGCTGTGAAAGACATTGGTTTTCGTGCCAGTGAAGGCATGCAGGTCTTTGAGAAGGGCAAGCGCCTGGCGCGACAGCGGCACGATATGAGGGCGGCGCATTTTCATGCGCTCTTTCGGGATATGCCATTCGGCGCGGTCGAAATCTATTTCCGCCCACTGCGCGCCGATCAATTCGCCGGTGCGGACGAAGGTATAGGCCAGCAGTTGCAAGGCGGCTTTGGTCAGGCGGTCGCCCGAATAGGCTTTCATGGCTTGCAAGAGGGCCGGCAATTCGCCGATGGGGATGCAGCCGTAATGTTTTTCCTCGGTCGAAGGCAGAATATCGCGCAGGTCGGAAGCCGGATTGAACTGGCAAAATCCGCGCTGGGCGGCATAGCGGAAAGTCTGGCCGATCAACTGCTTCATGCGCTTCGCGGTTTCGACGGTGCCGCGCTGGCCGATTTTCTCGACCACCCGCACCACGTCGGGAATGGTGATCTCGGTAATCGGCAATGCGCCGATCATCGGAAACACATGCTGCTCCATCCGCGCGAGGCATTGCGTGTGATATTTCTTGTTGAGCTGGCTGGCTTTCTGTTCGTGCCAGCGGCGGGCGATTTTCTCGAAGGTGTTGTCACCCTCGACCATGCGCCGCAGCTTCTCGGCCTTTTTCTCGCGCCCCGGATGCTTTCCGGCCTTGAGCAGCGCCCGCGCCTCGTCGCGTTTCCGGCGGGCCTGCTCCAGCGTCACTTCGGGGAATTTGCCCAAGGCCAGCATTTGGGCCTTGCCGTTGAAGTCGTAACGCCAGCGCCACAGTTTGCCCCCGGCGGGCGAAACCTCAAGGCACAGCCCGCCGCTATCGGAGACTCGGTACAGCTTGGGTTTCGGTTTCAGGTGTTTTATGGCCAGAGCCGTTAGCGTCATTTCGAATCCGCCTTACGCATCCGAATAAAACTACCCGTAAATATACCCATTTAATGAGTAGATTGCAATAAAATTCCTTGGACGGCAATGGACGCTGAAAATGCAATTTGTTCTTATTTTACAGCTATAAATTGGAAATCTTTAGACATTCTTGGAAAACAAACTGGCGGAGACGGAGGGATTCGAACCCTCGATAGGGGTTTACCCCCTATATCGGTTTAGCAAACCGACGCCTTCAGCCACTCGGCCACGTCTCCAACGGCGCGGAGGTTTTATAGCAGACCGGGGCGGGCTGTCGAGGTTCGATGCGAAAGGGCGCGGGCGCGGATTTATCCTGTTTGTTTAGCTCGTTTGTTCGCCCGCGTCTGCCCTCCGTCAATCGCGCGCGAAAACGCCGATTATCTCGGCCTTGGCTAATTTATGCGCCGTGGCCGCCGTCTCGACCGCGCGGCATGTGACATTCGCCGGCAACCCCAGCGCCGGAACGCCGAGCGCCAAAAGCCGAAAACGGTAATGATGGAAACCGCCGCCCTTCGGCGGGCATGGGCCGCCATAACCGGGCTTGCCAAAATCGTTGATCGCCTGCGGATAGGGGCCGTCGGGCGGAAATTCCCGCTCGAGATGATCGGCCGAGGGGGGAATGTTATAAACCGCCCAATGATGCCATGTGCCGCCCGGCGCGTCGGGATCGTCAAGCAGGAGGACGAAGCTTTCGGTTCCCGCCGGCGCACCGCTCCACGCCAAGGGCGGCGAGACATCTTCGCCTTCGCAGCTATAGGTTGCCGGGATATGCCCGCCGTCGATAAAAACCGGGCTCGAAAGCCGGAAAGGCATGATTCCTCCTTCGCAGGTGGGCAAAAGAATAGCCGATTTCAGACCTTGATCGAAGCCGGATTGCCGTTTCCAGCATTGAGCAGCCGGCGCACGCCGATGGCAATCGCGCTTTCGAGCGGCAGCCACAAAAGCGCATAGGCCCAGACCAGAAGCGCATAGGCCCAGCTGATCGGATGCACGAAAACGCCATAGACGGCGGCCAGCGTGCCGATCACCTGCGTGGTTTCCGAGGTGACGACGAGGCGCCAGTTAGGCCACGGACGCGAGAAGAACCAGCGCCGGCTGCGCGTGGCGTAAATCGTCAAATGGCCGGCGACCAATAATTTGAGGAAAATCAAAGTCTGGATGGTGTCGCGCGGCAGTTTCAAAATCCGGTCCGCGAACCAGAACAGCAAAAAACTTTCGACCACGCCGGCAAGGCCCAAGGCGGCCGCCACGCCCAACACTTTCCGCATGTTCCAACGCACCGGGCGCGGCGCAATCGGCGCGTTGTCATAGGCAATCATCATGATCGGGAAGTCGTTGAAGAGAGCCAGCAAGACGATCATCACCGCCGTCACCGGGTAGAAATTATAGGCGAGGATCGCAAGCGTCATGAAGACGAGGACGCGGATGGTTTCGGCGATGCGGTAGGTCGCATAGCTCGTCATGCGCTCGAAAATGCGGCGCGCTTCCTCGATGGCGGTGGCGATGACGGACAATCCCGGCGCGGTCAAAACCAAATCCGCCGCCGCCCGCGCAGCGTCGGTCGCGCCGCTGACCGCGATGCCGACATCGGCCTGTTTCAAGGCCGGTGCGTCGTTGACGCCGTCGCCGGTCATGCCGACGATATGGCCGTCGGTCTGCAACGCCCTGACGATCTTGAATTTATGTTCGGGAAACACGCGGGCGATGCCGCCGGCTTCCTGCACGCGGGCGGCAATCGCCCCATCAATGCCGTCGCCGAACACCTTATCGGCCGCCAAAATGGTGCTGCCGAGGCCGAGTTTTTGGGCAATCTGGCGGGCGATGGCTTCGTGATCGCCGGTCACCATCTTGACCGATATGCCCATCTCCTGCGCCGTATGGATGGTGGCGGCGGAATCCTCGCGCGGCGGATCGAAAATCGGCAACAGGCCGAGGAAGCACCATTTGCCGGCCTCATCTGTGCGCGCCGCGCCGAGCGCGCGATAACCGCGCGCGGCCAGATCGTCCACCTGCGCTTCCACCGCTTTGCGCGCCGCTTCGTCCGGCGTGGCGAGGTCGAGGATCGCCTGCGGCGCGCCCTTGCTGACGCGAAAGCTTTTGCCGTCCTGTTCGATCACGGCTTCGGTGCGTTTCCTCACCGGATCGAAGGGGATAAAATCCTTAAGCGTATGAATCGACAAGCCGCTCGCCGACGTCAACACCGCCTTGTCGATGGCGTCGGGCTGCGTCGTGTTGCAGGCGAGGGCCGCCGCCGCGATCAAATCCTTGGCCGCAATGCCCGGCGCCGGCAACGCATCGCCCAGTGTCAGTTCGTTCTTGGTCAAAGTGCCGGTTTTATCGACGCACAGCACGTCGACGCCGGCCAGTTCCTCGATGGCGACGAGGCGCGAGACGATGGCCTTGAGGCGCGCGAGTTTTTCCGCGCCGACCGCCATCGTCACCGACAGCACGGCCGGCATCGCCGCCGGGATGGCGGCGACCGTCAAAATCAGCGCGAATTGCAAGGTTTTGAGAAAGGATTCGTGGCGCATGATCGCCACGCCGAAAATGACGCCGACCAGAACGAGCGCCGACAAAATCAGGAAATCGCCGATATGCAAAACCGCCTGCTGGAAATGCGATTTCGCGCCGGCGCTTTGCACCAGGCGCGCGGTCTTGCCGAAATAAGTCCCGGCCCCGGTCTTGGCGACCAGCGCCTGCATGGCGCCGAGCTTGACCACCGCGCCGGAATAAATCCCGTCGCCGGTCTTTTTGTCGACCGGCAGGGATTCGCCGGTCAGGGCCGATTCATCGAGGCTCAGATAATCGCCTTGCGTCAATTTCGCGTCGGCCGGCACGATGTTGCCGATGGCAAGCGCGATCACGTCGCCCGGCACCAGGTCGCGCGCCGGCAGATCCTTCCATTGCCCGTCGCGCAGCACGCGCGCGGTGGGCGCGAGCCGTTGCTTCAAAAGCTGGATCGCGTTGTCGGCCTTGTATTCCTGCCAGAAACCGACGCCGGCATTGGCGAGAAGCATGGTCGCAATGATGCCGAAATCGGCCCAGTCGCCGAGGAAGAAAGAAAGACCGGCGGCGATCTCGATCATCCACGCGATCGGCCCCCAGAAAAAACGCAAAAAGCGCAGCCACGGATTGACGCGTTTTTCCGGCAAGGCATTGGGGCCGCATTGCGCCAACCGCCGCGCGGCTTCCGCGCTCGAAAGCCCTTGTCCGGGGTCGGTCGCCGCCTCATCCATGGCCGGCGATCCATTGGCCGATGTCCGGCCACACGTTTTTCAGGGTGTTGGAGCCCATGAACAAGCCGATATGCCCGCCGGGCACGAGTTTTTTGACGATTTGCGGCAGCGGCGTGCCGATTAACTTTTCGGCGGCGAACACCTGTTCTTGCGGCGTGATGTCGTCGCTGGCGCCGGCCAGCAAATAGACCGGCATCGTGATGTTTTTGAGATCGAGCGTCTTGCCGAGCGCCGCGAATTCCCCGCGCGCGAATTTATTGGCCTTGAACAAATCGCCGATGGCCTGCAGGTAATAACGCCCCGGCAAGTCGAGCGGGTTTTCGTACCAGCGTTCGAAACGCTCGCTGCGCTTGATGTAATTCTGGTCCTCGATATGGGCGTAAAGATCGATGTACTTATCGACATATTGCGTTTCGGGGTGCATGTTCTTCCAGCCCGCCAGCATGAAGCGCCCCGGCATTAAGCCGCCGCCGGCGGCGACCATTTCTTCGTAAAAACTCAACGGCAGTTTGTTGGCCATTTTCTTGATCGGTCCGTCGCCGGCTTGCGTA
>DATKSH010000191.1:0-3942 GCA_035531735.1 Alphaproteobacteria bacterium | reverse complement strand
GGACAATTGCATGGTGCCGGTCGTGCGCGCCCGCAAAGGCAACAAGACCGACGAGGACAAGGCCGAGCTTAAAAAGCTGGAGGAGGAGGCGATCTTCAACGCCGCCGCCATGTTCCGCGAGATGCTCGTCAATCTGCCCTTTATGTCGAGCGCCATTCAGGAATTTCTCGGCCTCACATGGCAGGACGTCAAATGGGAAGAGCCGGAGAAAGAGGAATTCGACGAGGAAACCGGCTTGCCGATCAAGAAGAAGAAAAAGAAAACCGACGGGCGCGTGACGGAATTGTTCTGGGGCCCCAAGGCGCGGCAGGACGAAGGCATAAGAAGCGGCGAGATCAAGGACGGCGGCTTGCCGGGCATCCTCGCCAATCTTTTGATGGCCGAGAAATCTTCCTCCAGCCGCTCGCCGACCGATTACGGGCAGGCGATGATGGCGGCCGCCGCGCAAAGCTATCTCGCCACCACCATGCAGCAGATGGAAAAAATTGGCATACCGGTCAATTTCAAGCCGGGCGGGTCGATTTAAATGCTCGATCCCAATCCCGTCGCCATCGAATTGCACGGCGCGGCCGACTTCGCCGCCATGCGCAAAGCCGGGCGGCTGGCCGCCGAAGTGCTGGATTTCATCACGCCCTATGTGGTGCCGGGTGCGGTGACCGGCGAGCTTGACGATCTGTGCGATCAATTCACGCGTGAGCGCGGGGCCACTTCGGCGCCACTCGGCTATCGCGGTTATCCGCGCGCCACCTGCATTTCGCCTAATCATATCGTATGCCACGGCATTCCCGGCGACAAGCGGTTGGAGAACGGCGACATCGTCAATATCGACATCACCGTTTTGCTTGACGGCTGGCACGGCGACACCAGCCGCATGTTTCTGGTCGGCGACAAAGTAAGTTTGAAGGCGCGGCGGCTCGTCGATGTCACTTACGAATGCCTGATGAAGGGCATCGAGGCCGTCAAGCCCGGCGCCACGCTCGGCGACATCGGCCATGCGATCCAGAGCCACGCCGAGGCCGCGCGTTTTTCCGTGGTGCGCGATTTTTGCGGCCATGGCGTCGGCCGCATTTTCCACACCGTGCCGTCGGTTCTGCACTGCGGCCAGCCGGGCGAGGGCGAGGTGCTGAAATCCGGCATGATCTTTACCGTCGAACCGATGATCAATGCCGGCCGCTTTGACGTGAAAATCCTCAAGGACGGCTGGACGGCGGTGACGCGCGATAAATCGCTTTCGGCCCAATTCGAACACAGCATCGGTGTAACCGATACCGGCGCCGAGATTTTCACCCTGTCGCCGAAGGGGTTTACACGGCCGCCTTACCCGTTATCCTGAAGGCATTCCTCTTTTCCGGCTTTTTCCCATGAGCCGCTCGCCGCGCGCCATCGTTACCGTCTCCAAGCCGCACTATTTCGGCCACCGCGAGAGGCTGCGCGAGCGCCTGTTCGAGGGCGGCGCGGCGGCGTTGCCGGATTACGAATTGCTCGAATTGCTTTTATTCGCCGCCATCCCGCGCCGCGATGTCAAACCCATTGCCAAGGTGCTGCTCGCCGAGTTCAAGGATTTGTGGTCGCTGCTCAACGCTTCCCATGAACGGCTTCGCGCGGCGGGATTGAGCGATGCCGCGATTGCTTCCTTGCTGGCGACGGGGGCCATCGCCCTGCGCGCGCACAAAAACGCGGCGGTCAAGGGGCCGTTGCTGAACAGTTGGCAGCGCATCGTCGATTATTGCCGCGCCGCCATGGGCCACGAGACCAGGGAGCAATTCCGTCTTTTGTTCTTCGATCGCAAGAACCATCTGATCGCCGAGGAAATCCATCAGCGCGGCACCATCGACCATACGCCCGTTTATCCGCGCGAGGTAGTGCAGCGGGCGCTGGAGGTGGGCGCCGGCGCCCTTGTCCTCGTCCACAATCATCCCAGCGGCGATGTGCAGCCGAGCAAGGACGACATCGAAATGACCCGCTCCATTGCCGAGGCTTGCCGCCCCTTAGGCATCGCCATCCACGATCACCTTATTATCGGCGCCGGCACGGTGGCGAGTTTTAAGGCATTGGGCCTGCTCTAAAGCCGGTTGCCTAAACCCCCAAAATCGCCAATCATGTATGCGATTCGCTTGAGGGGAGTCTCCCATGATGCGCCGGCTGTTGCCTTGCCTTGCCGTTCTCGGCCTCGTCGCCTGCGGCGGCCCCAACCATATCGCCCAATTCTGGCGCCCGATCAGCGCGCCCAACATCGAGATGTCGCTCGACGAGGCGCAGAAGAAGCTCGACTTCGACTTGAGCCAGTGCCAGTGCGGCATCTACCCGACCAACGTCACGCAATCGGATCTCGCCAAGTTCCAGCCGGACAAGGAACGCCTCGCCGAAACCAGCGAGACTATAACCCCCAACGACAAGGGCCAATGCATGCGCAAGCCGAGCCTCGTGGTGGCCGAATGCATGCGCGCGCGCGGGTGGGAGGTCACCAATTGCTCCGGCCGCATGCCGCTGGCCGGCGGCGGTGCGCTGTGCGCGGGCTACCTGCTGAACAATTAGCATTCAAGGGTCAGCATTCAGGCAATTCGTGAATGATGGTTTTTTCCTGAATCCTGAATGCTGGCCCCCGACCCCTGAATACTAAAGGGAACGTGTCATGCCGCGCCGCTCGTCACGCGCCAAAAGCCGCCATGCTCACGCCGCCGAGAAAAAAATTTGTGACGCGGGGCTGAGCCTCGCCGTGCGTCACGGCTGGGATAAGGTGACGCTCGAACAAATCGCCCGCGCGGTGAAAATACCGGCGGCCGATGTGCGCAAACGGTTCGCCGACAAGAACCAAGTCCTCGCTGCTATCGTTCACAATATGGGCACCCCTGCCGGTGCAAAACGCGCCCAAGGCACGCCGCATGACCAGCTGTTCGAGGCGATGATGGCGCGCTTCGACGCTTTGCAAGAACACAGGGCCGGCGTGCTGGCCGTTTGCGAAGCGGTCCGCCGCGATCCCGCGCTGGTGCGCTACCTGATACCCGCGCAATGGCGGGCGATCGGTGCAATTGCCGCCACCGCCGGGCTGGCGGAAATGGAGGGGAGTCGCCGGCCGTTGACGCAAGCCGCCTTGCTGGGAATTTATTATTGGGCGCTATGCGGCTGGATGCGGGACCGCACGCCCGACATGGCCAAGACCATGGCCGGCCTTGATCGCGGGTTGCGCGTGGCGGGCAAAGTCGCCGCCATGATGGGTCGGCGCATCTGAATCGGCTATCTTCTTGTTTTGCATATCCTTATATGTGCAGTGCAAAAAACTGGTGACAAACGAACGGTAAGCGGGCATAAGGAATTAACCTTAAGTTTCGTCTATGTCCTCATCGGCCTTTCAAAAGCCGCCCGTTACCTTCAATCGCAGCGCGAGGCACCAAAATGTCAAGACCGGCCGCCAATCCCTTCTTTGAAACGGATTTCTCGAAGTTCGTGGACATGTCCAAAATGATGGGCGAGTTCAAGATGCCGACTTACAACGTCGAGGCCGTGATGGCCGCGCATCGCAAGAATATCGAAACCATGAGTTCCATCAACCAGGCTTGCTTCGAAAGCATGCAGGGCATGGCCCGCCGTCAGGCCGAATGGGCCCGCCAGTGCCTCGAGGAAGGCGCGGCCCTCGTCAACGCGATGATGGCGCCCGAATCGCCGGAAGAGAAAGTGGTGCGCCAGGCCGAAGCCTCGAAAGCCGCTATGGAACGCTGCATGGCCAATGCGCGCGAGATCGCCGAGACGGTGACGCGCAATAATTGCCAAGCGATGGAAACCCTCGGCAATCGCCTCAATGAAGGCTTGGAAGAGTTCCGCGACATGGTCAGGAACGGCCGCGTTGCAGCCTGATTGTCGATAAAGCTTCTTCTCAATGGCGCGGCTGGTTCCGCGCCTTTTTTATTTCCCTAAACCGGCAACCATACCCGCGCGCGCAGGCCG
>DATKSH010000190.1:0-3264 GCA_035531735.1 Alphaproteobacteria bacterium | reverse complement strand
TGCTGGCCAATATCGGCGCTTCACTGCAGCCGGCGCGCGAGGTGTTCCATGCCGCCTATCCGGGCCACCGGCCGAAACCAGCCGAAAAGCCGGAAAAGCTCGCCGAAAAGGCACAAGCGAAGCCGAAAGCGCGGGCGGCCGGCGCGCCGCTCACGCTCAAGGGCTTGATCCCCGGCATGGCGGTGCATTACGCGCGCTGCTGCCACCCGCTGCCGGGCGACAGCATCGTCGGCATCGTCACGACCGGCAAGGGAGTCACCATCCACACGCAGGATTGCGAAACCCTCGAAAGCTTCGCGCGCACCCCCGAACGCTGGATCGATGTCGGCTGGGACGACGCGCACGGCAAGGAGGACGGCCAGGGCCTCGTCGGCCGGCTCAGCGTGGTGCTGACCAACCAGCCCAACAGTTTCGGCACCCTGACGACCGTGATCGGCAAGAACGGCGGCAACATCATCAATCTCAAGATCACCAACCGTACGCCGGAGTTTTTCGACGTGCTGGTCGATGTCGAGGTCAAGGACGTCAAGCACCTGACCATCATTATCGCTGCCCTGCGCGCCAACGGGGCGATCAATTCGATCGAGCGCACGAAGGGCCGCTGATTATTCGACCATCATCTCGCGGATGGCGATGCCGAGGATGGGGACAGGGGCGGCGCCTTTGCCGATGGCGTCGCGCAAGCCTTCGCGCAACAGCGTTTCGCCATCGGGCGCCTCGATGTCTTTCAATTTTTGTTGCTGCATGAAGCGGGATATTTGCTCCGTAATATGCGGCTCGAAGCTGGCGATGCGCCCGAAATCGGCGTTACGCACTTCGAGGCTGACAATGAGTTCCAGCGTTTGGCCGTTGGTGCCGCCGAGGCCGCCCACCGATACCGTCGGCAAGGTGTAAAAAGCGGCGGGGCCGCGCGCCGAATGGAGGGTCACGGCGACTGGCGCCGGCTTGTAATACAAGATGCGATAGCCGATGCAGCCCATCAGCAGCGGTATGGCGATATAAAGCGCGACCAGCAGCGTGTGTTCCCGGCGGGTCATGGTTGCCCTTTGCGGCCGACGATAGCGATCGATTTTAAGCTATGATGATTAAGGTTTGGCTTCCGGTCCATGGAATTTGCTTCGAATTTCGCGGGATTATCCGCGACTTTGCTTGGCGACATCGCGGCAAACCGTTAGGATAAGGCCATGCCGAACACCATCATACCCATCGCCGGCGATCATCGCGGTTTCAGGTTGAAGGCGCGCCTTGCCGCGTGGCTGAAGGCCAACGGCTACGAACCGCACGACCTCGGCGCCGATAGCGAGGAACGCTGCGATTCCATCGATTACGCGATCAAGATGGCCGATGAAATCAGGGCGCATCCCGACCGGCGCGGCGTCATCATTTGCGGCAGCGGTAACGGCATTGCCATGGCGGCTAATCGCTATAAGGCGATTCGTGCTGCGGTATGCCTGAACCGCGATATGGCAAAGGCCGCGCGCGCGCATAACGACGCCAATATCCTCGCCCTCGGCGCCGATTTCATGACGCCGGAAGAGGCAATTGCCTGTGTTGAGATTTTCCTCACGACGGAATTTCTCGGTGGGCGTTATGCCGAACGGCGGGAACGCCTGAACGATTTGGGCGGGCTTTAAGCCGCCGCCTTACGTCCTAAAGGGTTGTCGCCGGTGACCCCGGGCACCGGGAAGCGCTGGCAAATCGTCTTGGTTTCCTCGCGCAGTTTCGCCAAGGCCGCCGGATCGTTGGCCGCGCGCAGCGTGCGCAGCATGATGTCGCCCAGTTGCTTCATTTCCGCTTCGCCCATGCCGCGCGCCGTTGCCGCCGGCGTGCCGAGGCGGATGCCGCTCGGCTTCATCGGCGGATTGGGATCGTCGGGGATGATCTGCTTGTTGAGCGTGATGCCGGCCTCATCCAGCGCTTTTTCGGCGATGTCGCCGGAGAGATCGAACGATTGCACCGTGTCCATCACCATCATGTGATTGTCGGTGCCGCCGGTGACGAGATGCGCGTTGGCTTCCATCAGCGTCGCCGCCAGCCGTTTGGCGTTGGCAATCACGTTCTTCGCATAAGTCCGGAACGCCGGCTCTCCCGCCAGTTTCAGCGTCAGCGCCGTCGCCGCCACCTGATGCATGTGCGGCCCGCCCTGCAAGCCGGGAAATACCGATTTATCTATGGCTTGCGCGTGTTCTTTCTTGCAAAGGATCATGCCGCCGCGCGGGCCGCGCAGCGATTTGTGCGTGGTGGTGGACATCACGTCGAAGCCGAAATCCATCGGGTTGGCCAAGGCCCCGCCGGCGATTAATCCGCCGATATGAGAAACATCGGCAAATGCCAAGGCGCCGACCTCGTCGGCGATTTTGCGGAAATTGGCGTAATCCAGTTCGCGCGGGTAGGAGGAAAAGCCGCAGATCACCATCTTCGGCCGGCATTCCTTGGCCTGCGCGCGCAATTTGTCGAAATCGATCTTGCCGGAGCCGGCTTCGGTCTTGTAGCGCACGAATTTGAACACCTTGCTCATGTGCGAAACGGGAGCGCCGTGCGTCAAATGCCCGCCATGCGAAAGATCCATGGCGAGGATCGTGTCGCCCGGCTGCAAGAGGCCGAAATAGATCGCCTGGTTCATGGCCGAGCCGCCGAGCGGCTGGATGTTGGCGTGATCGGCGCGGAACAATTTCTTGGCCCGTTCGCGGCCCAGCGTTTCGATGATGTCGGTGTTTTCCTGCCCGCCGTAATAACGCCGGCCCGGATAGCCTTCGGAATATTTGTTGTTAAACACCGAGCCAAGCAGGGCATAGACTTCGGGGAAGCAGTAATTCTCCGACGGGATCAATTCGATGCCGTCGCTTTGCCGCTGTTCCTCATGCATAAGGGCGGCGAAAATCTCCGGATCGGATTTTTGCAGCCGTTCGAGCGCGGCTTGCGAATAAGTGAAATTGGTCATGGCAGCCTCCTGTTGGTCGAAAGGATAGGGGTGCCCAGGCGCGCGGCAGTCTTATCCCGCGCTTCCCTGTGGTAATCCACATCGACGCCAGTCGCGCGGGCGGCATCTATGCCTCGTTTTTCGCCGGATTCGAGCTCACCGTCAAGGGAGCCATGCAATATCAGGCTCTTAGCCGCCACAAATCCGGTTGAAACTCGCCCCACAACCTATTGAGCCAGAAGGTCTTTAGCTGCTAGATTTAGCGCCGGATTAAAGAGAGGAAACCGATGCGCTGCCCGTTTTGCGGCCACGACGACACGCAAGTGAAAGATAGCCGCCCGACC
>DATKSH010000189.1:0-4296 GCA_035531735.1 Alphaproteobacteria bacterium | reverse complement strand
GCCTTGCCGCATCGGGCCGATGCGCAGCACCACCTGGCTCTTTAGCGGTGCTTCCCTCCCTATTTGGTCTTGCTCCGTGTGGGGTTTACCCTGCCTCCGACGTTACCGCCGGAGCGGTGCGCTCTTACCGCACCTTTTCACCCTTACCCCGCCAATAAATCGCGCTGAACTTCCCGTAAGCGTTGCGCGCTCCGTGCGATTTATAGGCGGGGCGGTTCGTTCTCTGTGGCACTGTCCCTGATCGTCCGCTTACTCGCGAGAACAAGCGGCCGACCGCCGGCCGTTAGCCGGCACCGTTTTCCCCTGGAGCCCGGACTTTCCTCCCCCTTTGCCGAGGCAATGAAGGCGGCCATCCGGCCGTCTGGCATGTTAATCATAACATGCGGAGGCCTTGTTTATGTGGCAAAAAACACGCTTTGCCATGGTTAATGGGCTTTTTCTTCCAATTTAATAGTAAACACGCGTCTCTTCGATGGAATCGCCGGCGGTTTCGTTGTAGAGAGTGGCGGCCGGAAACGCCCTTGGCCGGGCCCCTTGCCCCTGTTCCGAGTTCGTTTTATGCCTAGCGATTAGGAGAAAGAACCATGAAGAAAATATCGTTTTTCAAATTTATCGTTTTCACGGCCCTGTTTCTGACGCCGCTCGCGTTTGCCAATGCCGACACCGTTCCCGGTTGGTATATCGGCGCCGGCGTGATCGGCTCGCAGCCGATCGATTCGACCGCGAATGTCGGCAGTACCAACAACAAGGTCGATTACGATTTCGGTTGGGGCGTGCTCGGCGAATTGGGTTACGCTTGGCATGACGGCTGGCGCACGGAAGGCGAATTCGCCTATGCCCGTTCCAACGTCAACAAGGTCAACGGCGTGACCGAAAATAGCGGCCGCATCAACAATCTCTATTTGATGGGCAACCTCTATTACGATTTCCAGACCGGCACCCGCTGGACGCCCTATGTCGGCGGCGGTTTGGGCCTCGCCGCGCCGGACGCCGATCATATCGGCGTTCTCAGCAACGGCGGCGATCTCAACGATTCCGACTTTCAGTTCGCCTATCAGGCGATCGCCGGCGTCGCGTACGAGCTGACCGATCACTTGGCCCTGTCGGCGGATTACCGCTATGTCGGCACCACCGACCCGGTGTTCAAAACCACCGCCGGCGGCACCGGCGTGATCGACAACCAGTCGCATAACGTGGTGCTGACGCTGCGCTATGCGATGCATGCGGCGCCACATCCGCTGCCGCCCTTGGTCGAGCCGCAAAAGCCGGCCCCGATCCCGGCGCCGGCCCCGGTGCCCGCGCCCAAGGTCGAAGCACCGCCGCCGAACTACATGGTGTTCTTCAACTTCGACCGTTCCAGCCTGACGCCGGAAGCCCGCAAGATCGTCCGCGAAGCGGCCGATACCTTCAAGCGGCAAGGCTATGTGCGCATCGTCATCACCGGCCACACCGATACGGTCGGCACCGATGCCTATAACCAGAAGCTGTCCGAGCGCCGTGCCGCCTCGGTCAAGATGGCGATGATGCGCCTCGGCATCCCGGCTAGGGAGATCTCGGCGATCGGCGTCGGCAAGCACGGCTTGCTGGTGCCGACGGCGGATCAGATCCGCGAGGCCCAGAACCGCAGGGCGGAGATCGTGTTCAACGCCAAGCAATAAGCCTTTATCCTCTGCCAAACCTGCCGTTCGCTCCGCGGGCGGCAGGTTTTTTCTTGCCTCCGGCGCCTTGCGGCGCGACAAGTTCGGCTATCCTTATAATCAAAGCCCGGAGCCGATCGCAGTGCCTGCTCGTTTTCCCACCGTCCGCCCGCGCCGCCTGCGCAAAACCGAAACTTTGCGCCGCCTTGTGCGCGAAACCACGGTCAGCCTCGACGACCTGATTTATCCCATTTTCGTCGAGGAGGGGATCGAGGCGCCGCAGCCAGTCGCGTCCATGCCCGGCATCAGCCGCATTCCCGAAAAGAAGCTCGGCGACGAGATCAAGGCCATCGCCAAGGAAGGCATCAAGGCGGTCATGCTGTTCGGCGTTTCGCATAAGAAGGACGCCGAGGGCGGCGATGCCATGCGCGCGGATGGCCTCCTTGCGCGCATGATCAAGCGCGCCAAGGATGCGGCGCCGGACCTCGCCGTCATCAGCGACACCTGTTTCTGCGAATACACCGATCACGGCCATTGCGGGGTGATCGATCCTCGCCTTCGCGGGGACAGGGGCGGCCACGTCCATAACGATATGACCATAACCAATCTGGGCAAGCAGGCGGTCGTGGCCGCCAAAGCCGGCGCCGATATGATCGCGCCCTCGGCGATGATGGACGGGCAGGTGAAGGCGATCCGCGAGGCACTCGATGAGGCCGATTGCGAGGACACGCCGATCATGGCCTATTCCTCGAAAATGGCTTCGGCCTTCTACGGCCCGTTTCGCGCAGCGGCCGGCTGCGACCTCAAGGGCGACCGCAAGGCCTACCAAATGGACCCGATGAACGGGCGCGAGGCCTTGCGCGAATCCCTTTTGGACGAAGCCGAGGGCGCCGACATATTGATGGTCAAGCCGGGCCTTGCCTATCTCGACGTTCTCGCGCGCCTGCGCGAAAAAACCCTTTTGCCGCTGGCCGTCTATCAGGTGAGCGGCGAATACGCGATGATTAAATTTGCGGCTCAGGCCGGCGCGCTCGACGAAAAACGCATCGTCCGCGAAACGTTGGGCGCCTTCAAGCGCGCCGGCGCGGATTTGATCCTGACCTATTTCACGCGGGATGTGGCAAGGGAGGGGTTTTAAGCCTTTATGGTCTTAAACCTCTCCGTCGCCTCGATCAGGGCCGAGCGGATGCCGGGTTCGAGCGCCGAATGGCCGGCGTCGGGAATCACGCGGTATTCGGCCTCGGGCCAGCGCTGGTGCAATTCATACGCGGTCATGATCGGGCACACCGTGTCATAGCGCCCTTGCACGATGACGCCGGGGATGTGGCGGATTTTGCCGATCTCGGCCAGCAATTGGTCGTCCGGCGTAAAAAGATTGTTAGCGAAATAATGCGCCTCGATCAAAGCAAGGCCGGTGCGGTGCTGGTCGTCGCTGATCGCCGCCGCGTCGGGGTTCGGCATCAGCACCGAGCATTGGCTTTCGTAATGCGCCCAGATGCGGATGGCTTCGATTTTACGCGCTTCGTCGCTGCCGGTGAAGATGTGCCGGTAGGCGGCCAGCAAATCGCCGCGCCCTTCCGGCGGCACGAAGCGTGCGAATGTTTCCCACGCTTCCGGGAAGAAAATGCGGATGCCATAAAGGAACCAATCGACCTCGCGTTTCTGCATCAGGCAAATGCCACGCAGCACGAGGCCCAGCACCCGCTCCGGATGCGCCTCGGCATAGGCGATCGCGAGCGTACTGCCCCATGAACCGCCGAACACGTGCCAACGCTCGATTTTGCGCGCTTGCCGCAAGGCCTCGATGTCGGCGATCAGAAGCGCGGTCGTGTTGTTGCGGGTTTCGCCCAAGGGGCGCGAGCGGCCGGCGCCGCGCTGGTCGAAAATCACGATGCGCCAAGCGGCGGGATCGAAAAAGCGCCGATGGGTTGGCGTTGCACCCGCGCCGGGCCCGCCATGCAGGAACACCACCGGCGTACCCTGCGGATTGCCGCTTTCTTCCCAATAAAGCGTGTGGATGTCGTCGACCCGCATCACGCCCTTGGCATAGGGCTCAAGCGGCGGGAACAGTTCTCTCAAGGAGGTGCGCTGATCGAACGGCATAGGCGCCTTTCGCCGCCGGTGACCGGCGGTCGGCTGATTCCGGCGACCTTAATGGAGTAGCGCAGCCAGTTGCCGGCTGGCAAGGGTCAGCATCGCGATGTCGACGGCGCCGGCCGCGCGCCATTCGTTGAGCAGCGCGTCGTGGCGCTCGATGCGGCCGGCATTATCGGTCAGCCAGTCCACCAGCTTGCGGTCGGATGCGCCGGCTTTTTTGCTCTTGGCGGCCTTGCCGATGATGAGGGCCGTCAGCTTGCTGTGGTTGGCGGCAAACTCGTCGAGGATGGTGGCGACGGCTTCCCGCTGCCACGGCGTTTCGACCACCAGCGCCCGCGCCCGCTCGGTCAGCCAGTCGAGGCCCAACCGCCGCCCGAGGCCGAAGAAAATATCGGCGATGACGCCGATGTCGCCGCCGGATTTTTCCGCGAGGTGCGTAAGATGAAGCGCGGTGCCGAGCAGCGGCAGGAGGGCGATGCGTCGTGCCAGCGCGGACGGCACGCTTTGCGCCACAAGGGCCGCTTCGGTTTTCTTGACGCCGCTACCGATGGCGGACGAACGG
>DATKSH010000188.1:0-4395 GCA_035531735.1 Alphaproteobacteria bacterium | reverse complement strand
TCCGGCGGTAAATCGGCGGCGGCGACAATTTGAGGATCGCCAAGCCGTTCCTGCCATTGCTCGATGACGAACTTTTCGTGGCGCAAATTAGGCACCGCGAAACGGCCATCCTCAAGCCGCGCCGCCCATGTGCCGCCGTCGGGTGCCACCAGAAAATCCGGCTGCACCGTATAAAACGGATAAAGCGCACCGAGCAAAATCGGCGCCAATCCCAACCATCTCCAGCGCCGCCGCCACAAACAAATCCACAAGCCGCCGAGCGTCATCGCCGCCAGCGCCGCCGCCGGCATCGCCGGCATGTGCAAAAGCGCGAACGGCCAATTCGACACCGTCAGCGCGATCCGGATGACAAGGCCGAGCCCCGCGCCCGCGCCCTTGAGGAACAATCCGTCCCAGCCGAACGGCGCCGTGATATAGGCCAGCAAAATGCACGGCATCACCCAGAAGCTGGTGAGCGGAATGGCCAGCGTGTTGGCGGCGAAGCCGTAAAAACAGAAAGTCTGGAAATGATAAATCGCGAAAGGCGTGGTCGCGATTGTGGCGATCAGGGATGTGCGGACAATGGCGACGGTATAAGTCCAAACGGTGACGAGCCAGCCGTGCGCCGAAGGCGGCGGCTTAAGGTGCGCGGGCGGCGCCAACAGGCCCCCCGGCTTTTCATGCGCCGCGATCAGGCACAGCACGGCCGCGAACGACATCTGGAAGCTCGGCCCCAGCATCGCTTCCGGCGCCACGCCCATCATGATCACCGCCGACAGGATGGCGAGGCGCATCATCAGCGCCGGCCGGTCGGCGACGATGGCGATCATCGCCATCGACGTCATGAACATCGAACGCAGGGTTGCCGCCTGCGAACCAACCAAAAGCGTGTAGCCGAGAGTCGAGAGAATAGCGCCGGCCGCCGCCCATTTCTTGATCGGGTAACGCAAGGCGATCCATGGGATCAACGCGAGGATCGCGCGCAGCGGAAAATAAATCAGCAAGCCCATGATGGTGACGTGAAAACCGGAGGTCGAAAGCAGATGCGCCAATCCCGCCGCCCGCATCGCCTCGATGACGGGTTCCGAAATGCCGGTCTGCTCGCCGTTGAGGCGCGCGGCCGTCATCGCCGCCACGTCGCCCGACAGATATTTATAAACATGGCGCGACAAAGTGAGCCGCGCACGCTCGAAGACCAGGCCGATGGCGTCGCGCCACGATGTTACCGGCGGGTTCGGATCGACGATTTCGATAGGGCTGTAGGACCAGCCGACGCCGCCCAACTGGCGAAAAAACGCCTGCCGCCGGAAATCATAGCCGCCCGGCATGACAGGCCCTTCCATCGGCATCAATTCGGCCCACAGATCGACCAGCGCTCCCGCCGGCGGCACGTCGGCGAGGGTTTTTCTTTCCAGTTTGACCCGCACTTTGAGCGGCGTTTCACCGGGCGGCAGGCGGCGGATGACCGGGTTTTTCAGCGTCAGCCGCACGCCGTTTGGCATCACTTCGGTGAAGACGATGCGCCCTTCGACCGATGTCGGGCCGATGTGCCGGTTAAGCATCGGCGCTTCCGCCAATCTGGTTTCGATTTGCCCGGCGTTGAAGCCGAGCGCGAACAGGAAAAGGACGAAGGCCGGGATTAAAAGGATCAGCGAATAGCGCGCGCGCCACGCCGCGAGGGCCAGAATAGGCGCGGCGATCAGCGCCCATAAAGGCGGCTCGAACGGCAACCGGAAATAGGCGACGATGCCGGCGCCGAGCGGCACCGGCGCCCATAAAATCCAGCGGTCGCGCTCGCGCGCGAAGAGATCGCCGAGGGTGCGGAGGAGGTTCACGGTTCAGAAGACAGAAAACAGGTATCGGAAGACAGATTGGACAGGAAGGAAGGTGATTGTTATACCTGCAAAATCAGGTTTTTTCGAATCCGATCCCTGATCCCTGTTTTCTGCGCTCTGATATGCCCCCCATCGTCCGCTTCGCCCCTTCGCCCACCGGCTTTCTGCATATCGGCAGCGCACGCACGGCCTTGTTCAACTGGCTTTATGCCAAGCATACCGGCGGCACGTGCCTGCTGCGGATCGAGGATACCGACCGCGCGCGCTCGACGCCGGAATCGATCGGCACCATTCTGGATGGCCTCACATGGCTCGGCCTCGATTGGGACAATAAGGATTACGGCGGGCGCAATTATTATTCGCAATATGAAATGCGCGAACGCCATGCCGAGGTCGCGCGCGCGATGGTCGCCAACGGCACCGCCTATTATTGCTACGCCTCGCCGCAAGAACTGGAGCAGATGCGCGCCGAGCAAAAGGCCAAGGGCTTGCCGATGCGTTATGACGGACGCTGGCGCGACCGGCCGGCCTCGGACGCTCCCCCCGGCGTCAAGCCGGTCATTCGTTTGAAAGCGCCGCAAACCGGAGAGACCACGGTGGACGACAGGGTGATGGGGTCCATCACCGTGCAAAACGCGCAACTCGACGACATGGTATTGCTGCGCGCCGACGGCACGCCGACTTACATGCATGCGGTGGTGGTGGACGATCATGACATGAACATTACGCATGTGATCCGCGGCGACGACCATATGACCAACACGTTCCGGCAGGTGCAGATTTTCAAGGCCATGGGCTGGGCGATACCGGAATTCGCCCATCTGCCGATGATCCTCGGCCCCGACGGCGCGAAATTGTCGAAGCGCCACGGCGCACCCGCCGTCGGCGATTACCGCGCGCGCGGCTATCTGCCCGAAGCGATCCGCAATTACCTGCTGCGCCTGTGCTGGTCGCATGGCGACGATGAGATTATTTCTACCACACAGGCCATCGAGTGGTTCGATTTCGGCGGCGTCGGCAAATCGCCGGCACGTTTCGATTTCGCCAAGCTCGGCAATGTCAACGCGCATTACATCAAGCAGACGGATGACCGGCATTTGGCCGAACTGGCCGCGCCGTTTATCGCCAAGATTTTGGGCCAACCTTTGACGATGACGCAATTGGATTTGCTCGCGCGCGCGATGCCGAATTTAAAGCCGCGCGCGCAGACTTTGGCCGAGATCGCGGAGCAATCCGTGTTTTATTTCCATCCCGGCCCTTTGACGCCCGACGAAAAGGCCAAGAAGCTTTTGACGCCGGAGGCAAAAACTCATCTCGCCGCACTGGCGGAACGCATGAAGGCGCTGCCGGAATTCACCGCACCCGCCGTCGAGGAATTGTTCCGCACCTATGCCGGGGAAAAAGGCCTCAAGCTCGGCGCGGTCGCGCAGCCTTTGCGCGCTGCGTTAACGGGATGTACGGTTTCACCGCCGATTTTCGGGGTGGCGGGGTTGTTAGGAAAGGAGGAGGCGTTAAAACGGATACGTTCGATTTAAACTTGGCATCCGAAACAAAATACTAACATTGCCCAATTTCTGGCCATTCAATGAAAATCGAAACGATGAAACGTCGAAGCAAAAATGACTGGCGTCAGTGGAGCGGATATCCGAGAGCCAGATAATTGCTTCCTGAAGGAAGGCTACAAGCCGTTGCAATTCCCGGTATCGTAATGAGCGTGCCGGCGCCATACGGAGGCAACAATTCCGTAGTCCCGCTTATATTTTCCGCTACGAGATTGGATGACGTGCCGGTACTGCTAGTCGCAACCGCTACGCAGGCAGCCTGAGTCAGATTGAAATATCGTATGCTAATGTAGCCCCCCGGTGGGGCGGGATTTATCATGACCTGCACATAACTTGTGCCTCCCCACGGCGTTCGGGGATAGGTCGGCTCGCCTGCAGGAATCGGCGTTACCGCAATCGCAGCGGGATCGGTGACGCATGGTACATTCGGTAACATATCCGCAGGAAAGAATCCGGCATTGACGCCAGCGCAAGTGTCGTCAGTCAAGGTCGCGACATCCAGCTGCCTGTTGCCATAGAGCGCTTTATAAGCATTGAGGATCGTTAAAACTTGCCCCGCTGCTTTTGCGGCCTTTTGGTTATTGTAAACGGTTGCGGCCGCCGCCCATATGCCACCTAGAACCAAGCCGACAACGCCGAGAACGATGGCGATTTCAGTGAGCGTGAATCCGCGCCGGATGCGCGTTGGACGGGCGTCGTTAAAGAAACAGGCCATCATCTTTAACACGGAACGGGAGCCGATCTTTCAGCCTATACAAGACGTGTTTATAGAGAATTAATTACAGCGCGCAACGCGCGTCAGCGTTTCCGTTTCGCCGCCGATTTTCGGGGCGGCGTGATTGTTGGGGAAAGATCAAGCATTAAAGCGCATTCAGGTGGTTTGCGGCTCTTAACCCAAAATTAGTCACTTCGCGTCATAACGCTTTGGTATCCCCTTTGTTTGCGTGCCGAAGGACGCAGGATTATTCTTACCCTGCCGGCTCGTCCATTGCCCGAGGAACTCGCCATGACCGATGCCG
>DATKSH010000187.1:0-2813 GCA_035531735.1 Alphaproteobacteria bacterium | reverse complement strand
AACGGATTTTAATTTCCGTAAACGCTTCCTTAGTTTCATCGCCGCGCGCGCCTATGTTTCTTCACCGGATTCTTACTTGTATTAATGAAAAGTAATTGCGACAATAACCGGCGGCTGGAACAAAGTTTCGTTAATACATTAAGGTTAAAAAAGACATTCGTCCCTTTGTCTATTTCCATGGCCGCGCGCGGCCCCACATAGAGCATCGCATAGAGTTTCCATGTATTTGGGCATCGACCTCGGCACCTCCAACAGCGTCATCGCCGGCATCGAAGACGGCAAGGCGCGCGTCTTTCGCCCGGCCGACGGCGGCGAGGTTCTGCCCTCCGTCATCTTTATCGACAAGCGCGGCCATCGCCTCTATGGCCGCCGCGCCCACGATCAAGGGCTGCTTGCGCCCGACAGCGTGGCGTCGGGCTTCAAGCGCCTGATGGGCACCGCGACGCCGATCGAGATCAAGGAAGCCGGCGTCACGCTGACGCCGGAGGAATGCTCGGCCGAGATCATCCGCCAATTGCTCGGCCAGTTCGCGACCGAAACCGGCAAGGCGGAAAAAGACGTCATCGGCGTTGTGGTCACCATCCCCGCCGCCTTCAACCAGATGCAATCCGAAGCCACCTTGCGCGCGGCCAAGACCGCCGGCATCGCCCGGGTCGATTTGCTGCAAGAACCGATCGCCGCCGCCATGGCGGCGATGGAAGGCGCGAAACGCTCGGGGCAATTCCTGGTTTACGATCTCGGCGGCGGCACGTTCGATCTGGCGCTTGTGCAGGCGATCAACGGCGAAGTGACGGTCGTCGCCCATCAGGGCATCAACATGCTGGGCGGGCGCGATTTCGACCGCATGATCGTCAATGAAATCGTGCGCCCGTGGCTGGCGGCGACCTTCGACTTGCCCGACAATTTCCAGCGCGACCCGCAATACCGCAAACTGATCCGCGTCGCGCAACTGGCGGCCGAAAAAGCCAAGATCGAATTGTCGGCGTCCGAGGACGTGCGCATCTTCGCCTCCGACGACGAGGTTCGCCTTACCGACCAAAGCGAGATGGAAATCTATCTCGACGTGCCGCTCGCCCGCGCGCAATTCGAAGGCCTGATCAAGGATTCGGTGATGCAGACCATCGGCCTGATCCGCAACACCCTCGAAGAAAACAACTACAAGCACGAGGATATCGACCGCATCGTCTTCATCGGCGGCCCCTCGCGCATTCCGCTCATCCGCCAGATGGTTTCAAGCGAACTCGGCATTGCCGCCGATCTCAAGACCGATCCGATGACCGCCGTCGCGGTTGGCGCGGCTTATTATTGCGAAAGCCGCCAATGGGACGCCGCCAATATATCCTCGCCCAAGCCCAAGCAAGCCGAAGCGCCGGCGCCGGCGGAGCCCAATCTGTCCTTCGCCTATACGGCGCGCACGCCTGACGACAAAACCACCGTCACCGTCAATCTCAAGGGCCAGTTGCCCGGTACGCGCCAATTGCAAATCAAGGGAAAGGACTGGGATTCGGGCGCGCTGCCGCTGACGGACGGCCTGACCATCTCGTTGCCGCTCAAGGAAACCGGCGAGCATGCGTTCGAGGTCCATGTCCTCGACGAAAGCGGCAAAGCGCTGCCGCAACACGACCAGAAACTGACCGTCAACCGCCTCGTCGCCTCGACGGCGGGAATTCCCGCCGCGCAAACCGTCGCCGTCAAGGCGCTCGAACACGCCTATGGCCAGAACAACATTCTCCTGCCGCTGGTCAAAAAGGGCGATCCTTTGCCCGCGGAAGGACAGGCGCCATTCAAAAGCGCGCGCGCGCTGAAATCGCACGAAGCCGGCGTGCTGAATTTCGAATTATTCCAGGTCGAATATCCCGAACGCGTCGATCTCAATCTGTGCGTCGGCCTCTTCCGCGTGTCGGGCGAGGATTTGCCGGGCGGCTTCGTCATCAAGGAAGGCGATGCCATCGCCTTCAACTGGCGCATGAGCGACAGCGGCATCCTCGAAGCCAGCGTCAAGATCGGCGACGGCAAGGACGCCATAGAGCTGCGCGCGCCGCGCTTCTATGCGCCGCAGGCGGGGCAAGTCTCGTTCGACGGCGAGCAGGGCGCCAAATTCGCCGCCTCGATTTTAAAGCAAGGCGAGGAAGAATGGGGCGACCTTGCGGCAGCCCTCGGCCCCGAAGGCGGGCCCGAAGTGCAATTGCTCAAAACCCGGCTTGCCGAGCAGCGCGACATCTTGGACGAATCCGCCGGCGATGCCGAGGCAATCCGCCGCGTCACGGAGGAATCGCGCTTCATCCGGCAGGACATCGCCCGCATCGGCAAGAAAAACCGCGCCGCCATGCTGCAAAGAAGGCTGGGAAAAATGACGGCGATCTTCAACCGCGTCGCCCGCGCCCATGCCGAAAAGCCGGAGCAGGCACGCTTCGACAACCACGCCACGCATGTCCAGCAAATCCTCGACGACAAGGAAGAAGCCGGCTTCGACGACGCCGATTTGCACTTGGCCGAAATGCGCGATCTTTTTTTCAGCGTCGCGTGGCGCGATCCCAATTATATTTACACGTGGTACAAGCGCCTGTTGACCGAGCCGTTCCTGTTCCCCGACAAGGCCGAATACGAGGCCATGACCAAGGAAGGCAACGGCCTGATCGAAAAGGACGACCGCGCGGCGATGAAAGAACTGGTGGGCCGCATGCTCAACGCCCGCATCGCGCTCGGCGCCTCCGACGTGGCCGGCGAACTGGCGACGATCGTCAAGGCGTAGTTGCTAGTGGCTAGTTGCTAGCTGCTGGCAGAAGGCCCTTGCAGCTTGGACAGGAAGCATT
>DATKSH010000186.1:0-3594 GCA_035531735.1 Alphaproteobacteria bacterium | reverse complement strand
GAGCGCGCGATAACCTTCGACCATGTTCAGCACCACCAGCATCATATAAACGATGTGATAAAGCCCGCCCTTGCCGCCGACCGCGCGCATGAAGACCGGATCGAAAGATTCCACGATCAAAGGCCGGTAAATCACCGCCAGCACCAACAACGTAACCGAAGTCACGCCGAACATAATGTAAAGCATGCCGGCAGTGATGGTTTGCGCGTTGCCGAACAGGATGTCTTCCAGATCCTTCGACGAGCCGTGCAGCGCCAGCATCAAAACGCCGAGCGCGACGAACAAAAGGTAGAACGAAGCGAGGCTGGCATCCTCGCGAAGCGCCGTAAAACGCGTGGCAAGCCCGGCGACCAGTGCGACCAGAAGCCCGGCGATCAGGCCGCCGAGGCTCATGGCCGGGAACGACAGGCCGGCGAGGATGAAACCGGCCGCCGTGCCGGGCAAAATCGCATGCGCGATCACATCGCCCATCAGGCTCATGCGGCGCAAAACAAGGAACACGCCGAGCGGCGCGCCGGAAACGGTCACCAGCACCGCGCCGGCCAGGGCGCGCTTCATGGCGGGATCGGCGAAAGGAGAGATCATCATGCCGAGCGCCTTTCATCCGTTTCGCCGCGTTCGCAAGCTTCCGCATGCGTGACACGCTTCTCGGCCATTTCGCGTGCGCGGGCGAGGTTTTCGTCCTTCAAAACGTCCGCAGCCTTGCCCCATGCCACCAATTCGCGCGCCAACATCAGGGCTTCGGGAAAATGCTCACGCACCGAATTCATATCGTGCATGACGGCGATTATCGTGCGCCCTTCTCCGTGCCAATTCTGCAAAATATGGGTGAGATCGTGGGCGCTGCGCGGATCGATGGCAGCGAACGGCTCGTCGAGCAAAAGCACGCGTGCGTCCTGCACGATCAGGCGCGCGAACAGCACGCGTTGCCATTGGCCGCTCGATAACGCTTCGATCGGTCGGTCGGCAAACGCGCCCATGCCGACATCCACCAGCGCCCGCGCGACCGCCTCTTTTTGCTTGTTATCGAGGCCGCGAAAAGCACCCATGCGTGGCCAATGGCCGAACGCCGCTACTTCGGCGACGGAAAGCGGAAAAGCGCGGTCGATTTCGCTTTGCTGCGGCAGGTAGGCGATTTCGCGCGGCGTAACGCCGCCGTAATCGATGGAACCCGACATCGGTGGCAAAAAGCCGACCAATGCCTTCAAAAGCGTGCTTTTGCCACCGCCATTGGGCCCAACCATGGCGGTCAGCGAACCGTCGGCAAAGGTGCCGCTTATATGATGCACGGCCGGATGGCGCTCGTAGCCGGCGGAAAGATTGCGCAAGGTGATGCTCATGCGACCGCCCACGCGACCATCAGCGCCAAAAGCATGGCCGCGACGAAGGCGGCCAAAAGCCGCCAACCGACGCTTGTTTCGATGAAATTGCCCTCGACCACGCCCCACCTCTTTTTTGGCTGTTATAACATAACAAACCGGCGGGGAAAGGCAAATCGCAGGGTTTGTCAGGAGCCGGAAATCTTGCCGGCCTCGCGGTCGGCATTAAGCTCGAACCACAGGGCGTTGAGGATGGCGAAGGCGCAGGCCAAGCCGATACCCAAAATCCAGCTGAAATACCACATTGTCCGCTCCCTTCAATAAAGGTTATCGCTGTTTTCCTTGATGTGCCCGACCGTCACCTTGCCGCGCAGCACCCGATAGACCCACGCGGTATAGGCCGCGACGATGGGCAAGAAAATAACGGTGGTCCAGAACATGATCGCCAGCGTCAAGCGACTCGACGAAGCGTCCCACACCGTCAGGCTGGCATCCGGGTTCAGCGAGGACGGCAGCAGGAACGGAAACATGCAGACGCCGGCGGTGCCGATCACGCCCGCCTGCACCAGCGAACTGCCGATGAAGGACACAAGGTGCTTGCGGGTACCAATGCCGATCAGCGCCAGCACCGCGCCGAAGATCGCCACGGCCGGCGCCAGCAGCGTCAGAGGATAATGATTGTAATTATCCATCCACGCGCCGGGCAGGCGTGCGACCGTCTTGAGCATCGGGTTGGAAGGGCCGCCGGGTACTGCGGCGCTGATGAAACGATAGCCGTCGAGGACGCCGCCGGCCCACAAGCCGCCGATCAGGAACAGAACCGGCGTCAGCATGGCGAAAATTACCGCCGCATGGCGCGCGCGCTTTTGCACCCTGCCGTCGGTCTTGAGCGACAACCATGTGGCACCCTGCAAGGCGATCATCGACACGGCGACCGCTCCGCACAGTAGCCCGAATGGATTAAGCAGCGCAAAAAACCCGCCCTTGTAAATCATGTGCATGTCGGGATCGAAGGTGAAGGGCACGCCTTCGATGGCGTTGCCGAAGGCGACGCCGAAAACCAGCGACGGCACCGCACCCGATATGAAGAGGCAACAATCCCACACGCGCCGCCAAACGGCGCCCGGCATCTTGCCGCGAAAGGTAATGGCGACCGGCCGCAAAATCAGGCTGCCCAGCACCACGAACATGGCGAGATAGAAACCGGAAAATGCGACGGCATAAAGCATCGGCCACGCGGCAAAAATCGCGCCGGCGCCCAAAATCAACCATACCTGATTGCCTTCCCATACCGGGCCGATGCTGTTGACGACGACGCGGCGCTCGGGATCGTTGCGCGCGACGAACGGCAACAGGATGCCGGAACCGAGATCGAATCCGTCCATCACCGCAAAGCCGATCAGGAGCGTACCGAGCAACGCCCACCAAATCACGCGCAAGGTTTCGTAATCGAACATCCGCGTCCCCTATCCCGCATCGGCTTCGGATGGGCCGAGCCGGATATATTTGACCATCAGCACCATGTCGACGATCAGCAACGCCGTATAAAAAACGACGAAGCCGGCCAGCGTGGTCGACACTTGCGTGGCGGTGACGGACGACACCGAAAGGAAAGTCGGCAGGACGCCGTCGATGGTCCATGGCTGGCGGCCAACCTCGGCCACGATCCAGCCCAGCTCGCAGGCGATCCACGGCAACGGCAGCGACCACAAAGCCGCGCGCAAAAACCATTTATGCTTGTCGAGCCGCCGCCGACTGGCGAGGTAAAAGCCATAAGTGAACAGCGCGATAAAATAAAAGCCGAGCCCGACCATGAAGCGGAAGCTCCAGAACAGCAACGGCACGTCCGGCACGGTGTCGCGCGCGGCCTCTTCGATTTGCGCGTTGGTCGCATGCACCGGGTCGTCGGTATAGCGCTTGAGCAACAGCGCATAGCCGAGATCGGCCTTATGCGCGTCGAATTGCGCCATCAGCGCCGCGTTGTTGGAATCGTGGCGCAATCTCTCCAGCGCGCCATAAGCGATGATGCCACTTTCGATGCGGCCCATGCTCTTCGCTTCCAGATCGTCGATACCCGGCACGGTTTCATCGACCGAGCGCGTGGCGACCAGGCCCAGCACCCACGGCAATTTAATCGCGAAACGGGTGACATGGTCCTTGAGGTCGGGCAGGCCGAAAACGGTGAAGCTGGCGGGCGGCTTTTCGGTGTGCCACATGGCCTCGATGGCCGCGACTTTCATTTTCTGGTTCTGGCTGGCCATATAGCCGCTCTCGT
>DATKSH010000185.1:0-2100 GCA_035531735.1 Alphaproteobacteria bacterium | reverse complement strand
CCGCCGGAGGGGATCGGCACAAGGATATTCTCGGCGATGGCTTGCGGATCGGAACGAAAATCTTGGGGATAACGCACGTTGACCGGGTAACGCTCATTACCCTCGACCGTGGTCGTCACCGCCATGCCGCCGAGCGCCGTGGCGATCACGTCCTGCACGTCGCCGATGGTGAGGCCGTAGCGCGCTAAGGCTTCGCGGTCGGGATCGATGTTGAGGTAATAGCCGCCCGTCACCCGTTCGGCATAAACGCTGGTGGTGCCGGGCACGTCATGGATGGCGTTCTCGATTTCCTTGCCGACCTGTTCGATTTGATCGAGATTCTTGCCATAGACCTTGATGCCGAGCGGCGTGCGGATGCCGGTCGAAAGCATGTCGTTGCGCCCGCGAATGGGCTGCGTCCATGCGTTGGTGACGCCGGGGAATTGCAGCGCCTTGTTCATCGCGGCGATCAGCTTGTCCTGCGTCATGCCGGGCGGCCATTGATCCTGCGGCTTGAGATTGACGACGGTTTCGTCCATCGACAGCGGCGCTGGATCGGTCGCGGTTTCGGCACGGCCCGCCTTGCCGAAGACGGAAGCGACTTCCGGGAAGGATTTGAGGATGCGGTCTTCCATTTGCAGCAGTTCGCCAGCTTTGGTGATCGAAATACCCGGCAGGGTCGTCGGCATGTAAAGCAGCGTGCCTTCGCGCAATTCGGGCATGAATTCCGAGCCGAGACGGGAAGCCGGATAGACGGAAACGGCAAGCGCCAATAGCGCCAGCGCAATCGTTGTTTTGCGATATTTAAGAACTGTCGCAATAACGGGCCGGTAAAGCCGAATAAGAACGCGATTGACGGGGTTATGGCTTTCCGGCGCAATGCGCCCGCGAATAAGAAGCATCATCAGCACCGGCACCAGAGTCACCGACAAAACCGCCGCCGATGCCATCGCAAAAGTGTCGGTGAGGGCGAGAGGGCGGAACAGCCGCCCTTCCTGCGCTTCCAGCGTAAAGACCGGCGACAGTGAAACCGTGATGATGAGCAGGCTGAAGAACAACGACGGCCCGACTTCGCAGGCGGCGTCGATCAGGATTTTCGACCGGCTTTCGTCCGGTCCGGCGCGTTCCAGATGTTTGTGCGCGTTCTCGATCATCACGATGGCGGCATCCACCATCGCGCCGATGGCAATGGCAATGCCGCCGAGGCTCATGATATTGGAGCCGAGGCCGATGGCATACATAATAATGAAGGCCAGAAGGACGCCGACCGGCAGAACGAGAATGGCAACCAGCGCGCTGCGCGCATGCAAAAGAAACAGAAAGCAGACCAGCGCCACGATGATGCTTTCCTCGATCAGGGTATGGCTGAGGTTGTGGATGGCGCGGTAGATCAGGTCGGAACGGTCATAGACGGCCTTGACGGTCACGCCTTTCGGCAAGCCGGCCTCCAGTTGCTTCAATTCCGCCTTGACGTTGTTGATGACGGTGAGCGCATTCTCGCCGAAACGCTGAAGCACGATGCCGCCGACCACCTCGCCTTCGCCGTTGTATTCCGTGAGGCCGCGCCGCTGGTCGGGGCCGAGCCGGATTTGCGCCACGTCGCGCAGCAAAACGGGCGTACCGTCCTTGCTGCGCAGAGCAATTTCGCCAAGATCGTCAAGGCCGCGCAGATAGCCGTGGCCCTGCACCAGATATTCGCGCTCCGCCATCTCGATCACGCGCCCGCCGACATCGGTATTGCTGCGGCGGATCGCCCGCACGACGGCGGCAAGCGGAATGCCGTAAGCCTGCAATTTTTGCGGATCGACCACGACCTGATACTGCTTGACGAAGCCGCCGACGCTGGCGACTTCGGACACGCCGCCCGCGCGCGCAAGCCCATAACGCAAATACCAGTCCTGCAAGCTGCGCAATTCGGCCAATGTCTTGTCCTTTGCCAGCAGGACATATTCGTAAACCCAGCCGACGCCGGTCGCGTCCGGCCCCAAGGTCGGCGTGATGCCGGGCGGCAGTTGATTGCCGATGGAATTGAGATATTCCAGCACCCGGCTGCGCGCCCAATACATATCGGTGCCGTCCTTGAAGATGATATAAATGAAGGAATTGCCGAACATCGAAAGA
>DATKSH010000184.1:0-5857 GCA_035531735.1 Alphaproteobacteria bacterium | reverse complement strand
GCGTTGAAGCCTCTGCACGATCTGGCCACGATCCGCCGCGTGGTGGTGGCGACCTATCAATCGGTGTCCGGTGCCGGGCGCGAAGCGATGGACGAATTATTCGGGCAAACACGCGCCATCTTTGTCAATGACGAGATCAAGAAGGAGCAGTTCAAGAAGCAAATCGCCTTCAACGTCATCCCGCATATCGACGTGTTCATGGAAGACGGCACGACCAAGGAAGAATGGAAAATGGCGGCCGAGACCAAGAAAATCCTCGACCCGAAGATCAAGCTGACAGCCACCTGTGTGCGCGTGCCGGTCTTCATCGGCCATGCCGAGGCGGTCAATGTCGAATTCGAAAAGCCGATAACGGCGGCCGAGGCGCGCGCGGCGCTTAAAAAGGCTCCCGGCGTGACGGTGATCGACCATCATCACGAAGACGGCTTCGTCACGCCGGCCGAGTGCGCCGGGGAAGATGCCGTTTTCGTAAGTCGTATCCGCGAGGATATTACAGTCGAAAACGGCCTCAATCTGTGGGTCGTTTCCGACAATCTGCGCAAGGGCGCGGCGCTCAATGCCGTGCAGATCGCGGAGATGATGATCAAGGATTATCTCAAATGATCAAAATCGGCCTTCTCGGCTACACCGGCCGCATGGGCAAGCTGATTGCCGAGGAAATCGCGGCCAATGACGCTTGCGTGCTGGCGGGAGGCGCGGTGCGGCCGGAAAACTATGAGAAGCGCGCGGCGGAATACAAAGAGGCCGAAGGCATCCTCATCACGCCAAAGGCTGACGAGGTTATTGCCATCAGCGACGTGGTGGTGGATTTTACCTTGGCGGGTTCGGTCACCGACCATGCGCGCCTCGCCGCCACCCATAAAAAACCTTACATGACGGGCGTGACCGGCCTCGCGCCGGGAACGCAGGACGCGCTCAAGCAGGCCGCCGCAAAAATTCCCGTGCTTTACGCGCCGAACACGAGCCTGTCCCTGGCGACGATGAAGCAGATCGTTTCGCTGGCATCGAAGCTTCTGTCGCCATTCGATTACGACATTTCCATTCTCGACGAGCATCACCGCATGAAAAAGGACGCGCCGTCCGGCACCGCCAAGGCTTTGGGCGAAGCGGTCGCGCGCGGCAATAACAACGCGAAAACGCCGTCTTATGCCTCCGTCCGTGCCGGTTCCATCGTCGGCGAGCATGAAGTGGTGCTGGCCGGCGCCGGCGAGGTTATCCGCCTGCGCCACAGCGTCACCAACCGCCGCGTTTTCGCGCGCGGCGCGTTGCAGGCGGCCTTATGGCTGCACAGCAAGCCGCCGGGGTTTTATGGAATGGATGATGTGGTGGGGATTTGAACACCCTTGAAAATTTTCCGTCATTCCGCACGAGGCCGAGGCCCCCAAGGGCCGAGGCCGAGATGCGGAATCCGGCTTGGTTTTTATCCGCCTAAAAACAAACCGGATTCCGCATAAATTTTCTTTCGCCCGCTTCGCGGCCGAAAAGAAAATTTTGCGGAATGACGTCGCTCTTTATGGAGCAGGCGAATCCGGCGGCTCTTTCGCCGCGCGGCGCGCTTTGTATTTTTTGCGGATATATTCGACCGCTTCCCACGCCAGCAGAATGCCGCCGCCGGCCATCAAAACGATAAAACGCGGACGGCCGAGGAAGAATTTGCCCCACACGCCGAGGGCAAAAAAAATCAGCGCGGTAATGACGGAACCCGACATCGGTTTTCTCAAGCCCGCTTGATGGAAGCCACATCGGCGGCCAGAAGGCCGGCCTTGCGCAAGGCATCTTCGACGATCTTCTCGCTGGCCTTGGCGATCGGCACCATCGGCAGGCGCAACTCATAACGGCATAAGCCCAAAAGCGAAGCCGCATATTTCACCGGCCCCGGCGAGGTTTCGCAGAAAATCGCGTCGTGCAGCGGCAACAGGCGGTCGTTGATCGTTTGCGCCCCCTTGAGATCGCCCTTAGCCCACGCATTATGCAACTGCGCGCACAAAGCCGGCGCAATGTTGGACGTCACCGAAATGCAGCCATGCCCGCCTTGCGCGAGGAAGGCGACGACGTTGGCGTCTTCGCCCGTCAACTGGATAAAATCCGGTCCGCAAGCGGCGCGCTGCCGCGCCGGGCGCAGGATGTCTCCGGTCGCATCCTTGACGCCCTTGATGCGCGGCAGTTCCGCCAATCGCGCCATGGTCTCGACCGTCATATTGACGACGCTGCGGCCGGGAATGTTATAGACGATGATCGGCAGGCCGCTTTGGTCGTGGATCGCCTTGAAGTGTTGATAAAGGCCTTCCTGCGTCGGCTTGTTGTAATAGGGAGTGACGTGCAGCGCCGCGTCCGCGCCAAGCTTCTCGGCTTGCTGCGTAAGATGGATCGCGTGCGCGGTATTATTGGAGCCGCAGCCGGTAATCACCGGCACTTTTCCCTTGGCGGCCTCAAGGCACAGTTGAATAACGCGAAGCTGCTCCTCATCCGTCAGCGTCGGCGATTCGCCGGTAGTGCCGCAGGGCACGAGGCCATGCGTCCCCTGCCCGATCTGCCATACGACAAAATCCTGAAAGCGCTTTTCATCCACCTTGCCGTCGGCGAACGGCGTGATGAGGGCGGTGATGGAACCGTGGAAGCGCGGGGCGGACATATCAATTCAATCTTTTAAAAGTTGCTAGGTGCTAGTGGCTAGGTGCTAGCAACTAGAATCTAGCAACTAGCAACTAATCCCTCAACAACTCATTCACCGAAGTCTTTTCCCGCGTCCTGGCATCGACGCGCTTGACGATCACGGCGCAAGCCAGGCTTGGCCCCGGCGCACCATCCGGCAAAACCTTGCCCGGCAGCGTTCCCGGCACCACCACCGAGTAAGCCGGCACATGGCCTTGAACAATCTCGCCGGTCGCGCGATCGATGATCCTGGTCGAAGCGCCGATGAAAACACCCATCGATAAAACCGATCCTTCCTCGACCACTACGCCTTCGGCTACTTCCGAGCGCGCGCCGATGAAGCAATTGTCCTCGATGATCGTGGGGTTGGCGCCGAGCGGTTCGATCACGCCGGCGATGCCAGAGCCGCCCGAGATATGGCAGTTCTTGCCGACCTGCGCACAGGAACCGACGGTGGCCCATGTGTCGATCATCGTCCCTTCGCCGACATAGGCGCCGATATTGACGAAGCTCGGCATCAGCACCACGCGCGGCGCGATGTAAGCGCCGCGGCGCACGACGCAATCCGGCACCGCGCGGAAACCGGCGTCCTGAAAATTATGATCGTCCCAACCGATGAATTTGCCCGGCACCTTGTCGAACCAGTTGCCACGTCCCGGTGTGCCGGTAATCAGTTCCGAGTCATGCAGCCGGAATGACAGCAGCACCGCTTTCTTGAGCCATTGATGGGTGCGCCATTGGCCGTCGATCTTTTCCGCCACACGCAAGCGGCCTTCGTCGAGCCCGGCCAGCGCCGCCTCGACGGCATCGCGCACGAGACCCACGGTCGCGGGCGAAATCTTGCCACGCTGTTCCCATGCCCCATCGATGATGGATGAAAGACCGCCGTCCTGCATACGCGCCCCCGGCACCCCAATAGCTGTAATGGCGGAAAATCGCAACATGGACGCACTCTTCGCGCCGGTGATATTGCGCTTGGTGGCCAAGCGGCCTATTGTCGCTGCGCCATCGGAATCACCCCGCGAGCCGCCATGTCAACCCCCGCCGCCAAGCCCGTGCGACCCCTTTCGCCGCATTTGCAGGTCTATCGGCCGCAATTGACCTCGGTGCTGTCGATCCTGCATCGCCTGACCGGCGTGGCGCTGGCGTTGGGGCTGCCGGTTTTGGTCGCATACCTTGTCGCGTTGATGAAGGGGCCACAAGCTTATGGCGCCTTCACCCATTGCCTGCATAACCCCATCGCGCAAATTTGCCTGTTCGGCTGGAGCTTCGCGTTTTTCTATCACTTCTGGGCCGGCATCCGGCATCTGTGCTGGGATTCCGGCCTGTTCCTCAGCCTCAAGGGCGTTTACGCGACCGGCTGGTTCGTGGTCGCCATCGCGCTGTTCTCGACCGCGATGACATGGGCCAAGATTCTGGGGTGGATGGGATGAAGCACGACGAAAAATCCCTGCGCACACTGCGCGGCCGGGTCGAAGGGCTCGGCGCGGCGAAAGAGGGCGTGCATCATTGGTGGATGCAGCGCATGACGGCCTTGGCGCTAATTCCGCTTTCGATGTTCATCATGGGCTCGTTTTTCAACGCCGTTGTGTTCGGCAGCGGCTATGCCAGCGCCACCGCGTGGCTGCAATCGCCTTATATGGCCGTCGCGATGATCGCGTTTTTGATCGCCGGCTTTCATCATGCCGCCAGCGGCGTGCAGGTGGTGATCGAGGATTACGTGCATTGCCCGGTTGTAAAAACAGCCAGCATCGTGATCGTCAAATTCGCGGCCGCCCTCTTGGCGCTGCTCGGCATCGTTGCGGTGCTGCATATCATGTTCGCTGCATCACCCCTGCCGCCCGCCAACCTGAACTCTTTCATCCATCATGTCTTCCAATAAAGCCTACGAATTCATCGATCATACCTATGACGTCGTCGTGGTCGGCGCCGGCGGCGCGGGATTGCGCGCGACCTTCGGCATGGCCGAAAAAGGCCTCAAGACCGCCTGCATCACCAAGGTGTTCCCGACGAGAAGCCACACGGTCGCGGCGCAGGGCGGCATTTCGGCCGCGCTCGGCAACATGGGCGAAGACGACTGGCGCTGGCATATGTACGACACGGTCAAGGGCTCCGACTGGCTCGGCGACCAGGACGCCATCGAATATATGTGCCGCGAGGCGATCCCGGCCGTGGTGGAGCTCGAACATTACGGCGTGCCGTTCAGCCGCACGGAAGAAGGCAAGATTTACCAGCGCCCGTTCGGCGGCATGACGACCAAATTCGGCGAAGGCATCGCGCAGCGCACCTGCGCCGCCGCCGACCGCACGGGGCACGCCATTCTGCATACGCTCTACCAGCAATCCCTCAAGCACGAAGCCGAATTTTTCATCGAGTATTTCGCCATCGACCTCATCATGGACGACAAGGGCGAATGCCGTGGCGTCGTTGCGTGGAATCTCGACGACGGCACCATCCATCGCTTCCGTGCGCACCAAGTGGTGATGGCGACGGGCGGTTATGGCCGCGCCTATTTCTCCTGTACCTCGGCGCACACATGCACCGGCGACGGCGGCGGTATGGTGCTGCGCGCGGGGCTTCCGTTGCAGGACATCGAATTCATCCAGTTCCACCCGACCGGCATCTATGGTGCCGGTTGCCTGATCACCGAGGGCGTGCGCGGCGAAGGCGGCTATCTGACCAATTCGACCGGCGAGCGCTTCATGGAACGCTATGCCCCGCATGCGAAAGACCTCGCCAGCCGCGACGTGGTCAGCCGCGCGATGACCGTCGAAATCCGCGAAGGACGCGGCGTCGGCCCATTAAAGGATCACATTCACTTGCACCTTGAACATCTTGATCCAAAAGTGATTCACGAACGCTTGCCGGGCATATCCGAAACCGCGCGGGTGTTTTCGGGCGTCGATGTGACCAAGGAGCCGATCCCCGTCCTGCCGACCGCGCATTACAACATGGGCGGCATCCCGACCAATTATCACGGCGAGGCCATTCGCCCGACGGCCGACAACCCCGACGCGACCGTGCCGGGCCTGATGGCGATCGGCGAGGCGGCTTGCGTTTCGGTGCATGGCGCCAACCGGCTCGGCTCCAATTCGTTGCTCGATCTGGTGGTGTTCGGCCGCGCGGCGGCGATCAAGGCGCGCGAGCTGGTCAAGCCGGAAAGCACGCAGCGCGATTTGCCCAAGGACGCCGGCGATTTTGCCAT
>DATKSH010000183.1:0-3766 GCA_035531735.1 Alphaproteobacteria bacterium | reverse complement strand
CAGCATCGCGCGCGGATCGGTTATCCAATGCAACGCCATGCTGGAAAGGATCAAATCGAAACGCGGCGCGAAATCCAGCGTTGCTGCATCGCCGGCAATGGTTTCGAGCTCCGGCAATTTGCCGCGCGCCGTGGCCAACATTTCCGGCGCGGCATCAAGCGCGGTGATGTTGGCTTGCGGCCAGCGTCGCGCGGCTTCCATGGCGGCAAAGCCGGTGCCGCAACCGAGATCGAGGATATAGTGCGGCGCGCGCGTCATCCGCGCCGCGCGTCGGGCCAGATGCGCGGCAACCCGCGCCTGCACCGAAGCCGCGTCATCATAATGAGAAGCCGCGCGGCCGAAACGCCGGGCAATCGCGCTAGTTTCGTCTTGCAGCGGCATGGGGAAAACGGAATCGGGCATCAAGCGAAAGACGTTTCCAGAAAATCCGTGATCGCGCGTGCGCACCATGCGGCATCGCTCTGCGGCATGTTATGGCCGCCATCCTCATGCCACAAGAGGCCGCCAGACGCCTTTTGTCCCAGCGTTTCACTGGCCCGGACGGGCACCAGTGGATCGTTGCGGGCGGCGAGAGCCAAGCCCGGAACGTCAAGCGCCGCCAGCGTTTTCGCCACGTCGCCGTCGCGCAATTCGTCGAGTCCCGCGCACAACCGCGCCGCATCGGGCACATTTGAAAGCGGCTTCGCCTCGATCGATTGGTAAAAATCTTTAAGAGTGTCTCGCGGATTTTTCTGCAACCGCATTTTCATCGCCCGCAAATCGGCCGCCGGCATGCACCCCGTGCCCGATCCGTCCTCGGCGAAACGCACAAAACCGTTGATCGCGACCCAGCCGCGCCAATCCTGCCGCACGGTCACACCATGCAAAAAGCCCAGCGAATGGCCAACAAGGACGGGCTTCCTCCCCCCCGGAGGGGGAGGAAGCGAAAACCTGAGCTTAGTTCCGCCTTCAGGCGGAACTAAGCCCTTGGTTTTCGCAGGTAGGGGGGCATGGCCAGACGCACCGAAAAACCCTAAATCGACCCGGCGTTGCGGAAATGGCGGCAACAGTTCGCAAAGCGGATCCCAAAAAGACGCATCGAAACCCCAGCCATGAATGAAAACCAACTCGACAGGCATCGGTCAGGACGCCAGCGATTGCGCGCGCGAAGCAAAACGCGGTGCGCATTGCGCCAGCGCCGCGATCAACCGATCGATGTCCTCGGCGCCATGCGCGGCGCTCAGCGACAAACGCAAGCGGCTGGTCCCTTTCGGCACGGTCGGCGGGCGGATGGCGGGCGCCAGAATCCCGCGCCCGCGCAAATCGTCCGCCAGCGAAAGCGCCGCCTCTTCGTCCGCAAGGATCAGCGGAATAATCTGCGTCGTGCTTTGGCCGCAATTCCAGCCTTGCGCCACAAGCGCCGCGCGCAAACGGTCGCTTTGCGTCCCAAGATGCGCGCGCGCCGCGTCCATTTGCGGCACCAACTCAAGCGCCGCGTCGATGGCGCCCAAAACCGCGGGCGGCAACGCCGTGCTGTAAACAAAGCCGCCGCAACGCTGGATCAAGTAATCGCGCATGGCGGCGGAACAACCGATATAAGCGCCAAAACCGCCCAAAGCCTTGCCGAAAGTGCCCATCGCGATGTCGATCTTGCCGGGATGTTCGGCGCACAAACCGAAACCGCCGGGGCCGAACAGGCCGGTCGCGTGCGCTTCGTCGATATAAAGCATCGCGCCATGCGCTTCGGCCAGCGCCGTCAAAACGCCGAGATCGGCGCGGTCGCCGTCCATGCCGAACACGCTTTCGCTAACGATGATAACGTGCGCGCCCTTGTCAGCCTCCTTGTGCAACAACTCGTGCAAATGGCCGTAATCGTTATGGCGAAAGCGCGTGAGGTGCGCGCCGGAAAGCATCGCACCTTGCAACAGCGAATTATGGCAAAGCCGGTCGGCGAGAATAGCGACCGGCTTGCCGATCACTTCCGCGTCGGCCAGAGCCGCAAGGACCGAAACATTGGCGACATAACCGCCGTTCATCACCAAGGCCACCTCGGTGCCCTTGCCTTTAGCCAGTTTCTCTTCAATCGCGGCGAAAGGCGGAATATTGCCGCAGATCAGGCGCGAAGCAGTCGAGCCGGCGCCGTATTTCTCGGCAAATTCCCGCGCGCGGGAGATCAAAAGCGGATGATGGCTGAGGCCCAGATAATCATTGCCGGAAAAATTAATGAACTCTTTGCCCTCGCGCCGCGCGCGGCCTTGCGGCAAAATCTCCGTTTCCGCGAGCCGCCGCAATTGATGCGCCGCGTCGCGCTTCTCGTAAAACTCCTTATAGGGATCGCCGTTCATTTAGATCCCCCGGTTTAACTAAAAGGACCGTCATTCCGGAAAATTTGCTTTCTTTCGCCCCAGCGAAAGAAAGCAAATTTATCCGGAATCCGATTTTCTGTTCGATCCAAAAATAACCAAATCGGATTCCGCATAAATATCCTTTCCCGCCCTGCGGCGGAAAAGAATATTTTGCGGAATGACATCCCTCTTGATTGAGTCTGGCCCCTAATAGCAATGCTCCTTATCCGGAAACCGCCGCGCGCGCACATCTTCCGCATATTTTTGCGCCGCCTCGGCAATCGCCACACCCAAATCGGCATAACGCTTGGCGAATTTCGGCGCGCGTTCGGTAAGGCCCAAAAGATCGTTGATGACCAGCACCTGCCCGTCGCAGGAAGGCGAAGCGCCGATGCCGATGGTCGGCACCGCGACCGCTTCGGTGATCGCGCGCGCCACGGGCTCGACGGTGCCTTCGATGACGATGGCAAACGCCCCCGCTTCCGTAATCGCCTTGGCATCGACGATCAAAGCTTGCGCCCCATCGCGGCCCTGAATTTTATAGCCGCCCATTTTCTCGACCGATTGCGGCAAAAGCCCGATATGCCCCATCACCGGCACGTTGTTTTGCACAAGATGCTTCACCGTCGCCGCCATCGCGGCACCACCTTCCAGCTTGACCGCGCCGCATCCGGTTTCACTCATCACCCGCCGCGCGTTGCGTAGCGCCTCGTCCGGCGATTTCTCATAAGTCCCGTAAGGCATATCGACCACGACGAAAGCGCGGGAAGAGCCGCGCACCACGGCCGCGCCATGCGCGATCATCATATCGAGCGTTACCGGCAAGGTGGTGTCGAAACCATATTCGACCATGCCGAGCGAATCGCCGACCAGGATCAGATCGACATAAGGATCGACGAGGCGCGCGACCGGTGCCGTATAGGCCGTCAGGCATACGAAGGGGCCGGCGGATTTGGTGAAATGGTCGAGGTTGAGGCGCATGTTAAGGGGCTAGGATTTGGGGGCTAGGGATTCGGCATGTTATATTGGCTCAGACTAGCGTTATCCGAAAAATTGTAGCATCATTTTTTCCCTAGCCCCTAGCCCCCAATCCCTAGCCCCTAAATCATGAATGCTGACCCCTGACCCCTCAAAAGACATCCGCCACGACTGGACGACCGAAGAAATAAAGGCGCTGCTGGAAACGCCCCTGCTCGATCTCGTGTTCCGCGCGCAAAGCATGCATCGCCGGCATCAAGACGACTCCGTGCAACTGGCGAGCCTCCTTTCGATCAAGACGGGGGGCTGCCCGGAAGATTGCGCCTATTGCCCGCAAAGCGCGCATTACGCCAAGGAAACCGGTGTCGCCAAGGAAGCCTTGATGGACGTCGATGACGTGCTGGCCAAGGCGCGCATCGCGCGCGACGCCGGCGCTTCGCGTTTCTGCATGGGCGCGGCGTGGC
>DATKSH010000182.1:0-4159 GCA_035531735.1 Alphaproteobacteria bacterium | reverse complement strand
GACACGTATGGCATCAAAATCCGGCGGCGCGCTGTATCACCTATGAAGCCGCAATTTCGTTGCCACCCCTTACATCAGAGACTTTCGCGACCTTTACGGCTCGCGCCTTCCGTTTATTTGTGATGGAAACCGACGAAACGTTACGAAGGAATTTTTTCGAAGCTATCGATGAGAAGCTTACCGGCTACGGGCTTCACGGCAGAGAGCTTGCTCAACATCGACAGATTTTAACCGGCACAAATATGGGAACGTTTTATGATTGCCTGCTTGGCGCGATCTGGAGCGGAAAAGCCGATGATTATATAGCCGATTTACTTGATCTGGGCCTGTACATCGCGGCACTCGAAAGAAAACCAACCAGCGCCGAATTTCTCGACGCCGCTCTGGATTGCATGGATGCCGGCATTCACGACGGATACGATGATCATTTTCTTTCACCCATGAAAAAAACCGAAGCATTGATTTCCGCCCATCCACAGTTGGGCTCGGCCCAATTCGTCAAGATATTTTTGCGTCTTCTGAGGATCCCGAACCAAACATTGGACGCGCCACAACAGAAAAGAACCGGAAACAAACGCCCGCCACAGAAACACGAGCTTGATCGTCGGGCGAGGATTGCAAACGAAAACGGCACCATCGAAAAAGTGCGCGGAAAGGCCGAACGCAATCTGCGAAACCTCATGATCGAGATAACCAGATCAGGTCGCCGCGCTCAGCTTGATGTTTGTTTTGACGAAGAGAATGCAACAACCCTCCGTTACCTTGCATTCAAATTACCCTCTGACAATCCAATCGGTCCTATTGCTCGGAAGTTATTTGATCGCCTCAGAAGGTTACGTAGCGAGCACGGCGAAGTTCGGTTGCTAACCTGTAGGGGTACATCCCCCCATCAAAGCGGAACAGCAAATCGCAGAGTTGCGCCTTATCCGCGTTAAATATGCTGCGGCTTTTTCGCTGGGGGGCTGCGTCCAGAGGACCGTTGACGCTTTCCATGCGATGCCATAGCATTTCTTTTTCTCTGCATCTTCGATTCTCGAAAAGCCGCGCGCCAAAAAGCACAGGAGGTTTGCCATGACCATGCGCCTGAAACTGAAATCCGCCGCCCGCGTTGTCGCGCCGGCGATTTTATTGCTCGGCCTCGCGTCCTGCGCCGAGCAGACCAACTGGCAACCGACTGTCGATATTGCCAACGACCCACACCGCACACGGCTGCAGACCGATCTGGCGGAATGCCGGCAACTGGCCTCACATGCCGCCAATCAGGGCCAGACCGTCGGCGAGGATACCGCTATCGGCGCGGTCGGCGGCGCCGCCGGCGGTGCATTGCTCGGCGCTATCGCTGGGGGTCCTGCGACCGGTGCCGCGATCGGCGCCGTCACCGGCACGGGCTTAGGCTTGGGCGGCGGCGCACTCAGCAGCAACGCCACCTTCAAGCGCGCCTATATCCATTGCATGGAACGGCGCGGGCATCCGGTTATAAATTAGTTGCTAGCTACTAGGTGTTAGGTGCTAGCGATCATGCCGGCGGAGTTCCTGCTCTTTGCTAGCGCCTAGCAACTAGCCACTTCCTCCGCCAGCGCCCGCCACGCACCTTCGTCCCAGTTCCAATGCGCTTTCGGCGAAGGCGAGGGCAAAATCCAGATGCGCGTCGCGCCGATGGTTTCTTTCTGCGCGCCGCAACCAGCCTTGCGCCCGAGAAACCGCCGCCCGCCTTCGAGACTGGTGAAAGCGAGGATACGGGGAGCGCATTGCTCGATGCGGTCGCGCAAATCGCGGATCGCGCGCACACCAAGGCTGGTGCGCGGCAACTGGTTATCCTGCCCGCTCGTAAATTTGGCGATGTCGGTGAGGCCGATGCCATAGCGCGGCAACAGCGCATATTCAGCCGGATTCAAAAGCCGCGGCGTCAGGCTGACGGCATAAAGCGTGCGCCAGAATTTGTTTTGCGGATGGGCGTAATAATGCCCGGCCGCCGCCGAAACGCGCCCCGGCGCGGTGCCGCAAAAAACAACCGCAAGGCCCGGTTGCAGAAGGTCGGGCAGGACGGGCGGTTTGGCGGCTATTCGTTTCATCGCGGGCAATTAAAAAGGCGGCGGCGATCCCTTGCAAGGCCGTAATTTGCTCTCATATACTCTTTCTGGAGTAGAAACCTTAGAGGGGATCGTCATGGCCGGGCTTGTCCCGGCCATCCACGTTGTAAAAAAGACGTGGATGCCCGCGCCAAGCGCGGGCATGACGAAACGAGAAATATGCCCGAAACCCGCCAGCCCTTCAAAGCCGAGGTCAGCCGCCTGCTCGACATCGTCGTGCATTCGCTTTACAGCGAGAAGGAAATCTTCCTGCGCGAGTTGATTTCGAACGCCTCCGACGCCTGCGATAAATTACGTTATGAAGGCATCACGCGGCCGGAATTGCTTGGCGACGATCCCGATTTTCGTATTAAAATATCGGTCGATAAAAAAGCGCGCACGCTCACCGTTTCCGACAACGGCATCGGCATGGGCCGCGACGAATTGGCGGAAAATCTCGGCACCATCGCGCGTTCCGGCACCACCGCTTTTATCGACCAATTGAAGGACAAAAAGGCCGATATCAATTTGATCGGCCAGTTCGGCGTCGGCTTCTATGCCGCCTTCATGGTGGCGCAAGAAGTGGAAGTGGTGTCGAAAAAGGCCGGCAGCGAGGAAGCGTTTTGCTGGCGCTCCGATGGCAAGGGCGAATTCGCCGTCGAGGAGGATGGGAAAAAATCGCGCGGCACCGACGTCACGCTTTACCTGAAACAGAGCGAGGACGAATTCCTCGATCCCGAACGTCTGCGTTTCATCATCGGCAAATATTCGGACCACATTGCCATTCCGATCATGCTGGAAGGCGAAAGTAAGCCCGCCAATCGCGCGGCGGCGCTGTGGATGCGGCCCAAAGGCGAAACCACGCCGGAGCAATATAAGGAATTCTATCACCACGTCGCGCATGCGTTCGACGACGCGGGTTTGACCATCCATTGGCGCGCCGAGGGCAAAATCGAATATACAAGTTTGCTGTTCGTGCCGGGAATGAAGCCGTTCGATCTGTTCGATCCGCAACGGCGGCACGGCGTCAAGCTTTACGTCAAGCGCGTATTCATCACCGATCACGCCGATGGCCTCGTGCCGCCGTGGCTGCGCTTCCTGCGCGGCGTGGTGGATAGCGAGGATTTGCCGCTCAATATCAGCCGCGAGATGCTGCAAAACAACCCGATGCTGGCGAAAATCCGTCAGGGCGTGACCAAGAAAGTTCTGGGGGAGTTGGCGAAATTCGCCGAAGATAAAAAGGCTTACGAAAAATTCTGGGATAATTTCGGCGCGGTGCTGAAGGAAGGGCTTTATGAGGATAGCGAACATCGAGCCGAATTGCTCAAGCTCGCGCGGTTCCGTTCGTCCGGCATGGAGGGGTTAGTTTCGCTGGAAGATTACGCCAAGCGCATGCCGCAAGGGCAGGACGCGATTTTCTATATCTGCGGCGAGAGCGCCGACAAACTCGCGCGCAATCCGCATCTGGAAGGCTTCAGGGCGCGCGGAATCGACGTTTTGTTCCTCACCGACACGGTGGATGATTTCTGGCCCAATGCCGTCGGCGCTTATGAAGGCAAAGCGTTCAAATCGGTGACGCGCGCCGGCGCGGAATTGGACAAGGTCGCGCCGAAGGCAGAAGGAGAAAAGGAAAAGCCCGAAGCCGTGCCCGAAGGCGATTTGTCGTCGCTGATCGCCTTGATGAAATTGACCTTGGGCGACGAAGTGAAGGACGTGCGAACCTCGGCGCGCCTGACCTCAAGCCCCGTGTGCCTCACCGCCGAGGAAGGCGATCTCGACATTCATCTGGAACGGTTTTTGAAGGCCCATAACCAGATCAAAACGCCCTCAAAGCGCATTCTTGAACTGAACCCGGCGCATGCGCTGATTAAAAAAATGGCCGAGAAAGCCAAAACAGCCGGTGCGTCCGACGAATTACAAGACGCCGCGTGGTTGCTGTTCGATCAGGCGCGATTGCTGGACGGCGACAGCGTGAGCGATAGCGGCGCGTTCGGCGAACGGCTTAGCCGGTTCTTGCAACGAGCGGTTTAGACGGCACGGATTTTTTATCGAACCCAGCGATTTTAGCGAGGGGCGGGGTCCGCAATCCC
>DATKSH010000181.1:0-5107 GCA_035531735.1 Alphaproteobacteria bacterium | reverse complement strand
CTTTCCGGCAATTGCGAAAGGACGCGCGCCGCATGATCGGGCTTGATCTTGGATACGACGACGGCGACGGTCTGCGGATATTCGTTCTTGAGGAAATTGGCCAGCACGCCCTCGTTGACGTTGGCGAGCTTGTCCCACATGGTGCGGCCGGCGGGGCCGCGAATATCCTCCATGATGCTGCTGACGCGGCTCTTGTCCAGGACCTTGGTCAGCAACCGCTCGGTCGATTCGAGGGTGCCGACCGCACCGCCGGTCGAAGACATCTGCTCGGCGAATTCCATGAACAGTTTTTCGACCAGGCTCGAACTGACATTGCCGAGATTGGCCATCACCTGCGACATTTCCTTGATCTCGTCGTCGCTCATATGGGAGATGACGCGCGAGGCATGCTCCTCGCCGAGCGACAGGATCAGCACCGCGGCTTTCTCGGAGCCGGACAGGGTTCGGACGTCTTCGCGTACGCGTATGGCCATCGCTCAGTCCCTCAGCGGCTTTCCTGGTACATCCAGTTGCGCAGGATCGAGACCGCCTCGTCCGGATGCTTGTCGACGATCTCGCCGACCTTGCGCAAAGACGACGCCTTGACGCGCCCTTCGACGCGCGAGATGTCGATCATGCGGTCGATCTCGTTTTCCTTCTGCGCCGCTTCGGCCTCTATATCGCGGTTGAGCCCGCCGGCGGGCGGAGGCAATTGCGCGGTCGTGCCGCCATAGGCGCCGGCCGCCAGCAAGCCTTGGTCGCCGCCGGCGATCATGGCGGTGCTGTCGAGGATCTTCTTGAGGATCGGTCGCACCAGCAATAGCACCACCAGAAGGCCGATGACCGCGAGGATCAAGGTCTCGATCATGTGGAACAATTCGGTCTTGGGCACGCCGGCGATCAGGCCGTTCTGGCTGCCGACGGCGGCGGCCGGCACTTCGGGCTGGACGAACGGCATGTTGGCGACATCGACCGTGTCGCCGCGCGCGGGATCGAAGTTGATCGCCGATTCGACCAGTTGCTTGATGTTGGCCATCTCGGCGGCGCTGCGCGGGTGATAGGTCTGCTTGCCGTTTTTGTCCGTGGTATAGGTGCCGTCCACCACCACGGCGACGGAGAGGCGCCGCACCTGCCCGCTCTCATGCACTTGGTTGCGGATGGTCTTGTCGATTTCGTAATTGGTCGTTTCCTCGGAATGGGCGGTCTTGTTGACGGGCGTCGGCGCCGCCTGTCCCGGCGCGGGCGCGCCCGGCGTTTGTGGCAGGTTGTTGGTCACCGTGACAGCGTTGTTGGTGGCCTCGGAACTGGTCGAGGAATCATCCGTGGTCTGGGTCGAGCGCGCGACCTGGCTGTCGGGATCGAAGATCACCGAGCTGGTGGTGATGCGGTCGAAATCGAGATCGGCCGAGACTTGCGCGCGGACTTTGCCGAAGCCGAGCGTTTGCGCGAGCAGGTCCTGGATTTTCCGGGCCTGCTGATGCTCGAACTGGGCGCGGATCGCGTCCTGGCTGGCGGCGGCGCCGGCGGTGCTATCGTCGGTCGGCTGGGCCAGCAAATCGCCGTGCTGATCGACGATCGAGACTTCCTGCGGCTGCAATTGCGGCACCGCGGCGGCGATCAAATGCTGGATGGCGGCGATTTGCTCGTGGGTCAGGGCCGCGCCGCCGCGCAAATCGAGGAACACGCTGGCGGTCGCCGGTTGCGTATCGTGGCTGAACAATTCACGCTGCGGCAGCACCAGTTGCACGCGGGCCGAGCGCACGGGGTCGAGCGCGCTGATGGTGCGGGCCAATTCGCCTTCGAGGGCGCGCAGGGCGTTGATGTTTTGCACGAAGCTGGTGGTGCCGAAGCCCTCCTTCTGGTCGAAAATCTCGTAGCCGACCGAGCCGCCTTTCGGCAAATCGTCGGCCGACAGCATCATGCGCACCTTGCCGACCTCGTCGGACGGCACGCGGATCAAGGTGCCGGTCGGATCGACCTGGTAGGGAATTTTCATCGCGTCGAGCTTTTGCGCGATGGCGCCGGCGTCCTGCGCGCCGAGATTGCTATAGAGCAGCGCGAGCGGCGCGGTGTTGATGCGGGTCATGATGAAGCCGAAGAAGCCGAGCAGGCTGGCGGTGACGATGACGATGGCGGCAAGCCGCAGCGGGCCGAGATTGCGGAGGGTCTGAAGAAAAGTGTTCACGGTCGATGCTCCTCTGCGCGCGCGGTTTGCGTACTTGCGGTCTTCTCGGCTCGGCCTTGTTTTTCTTCTTTGAGGTTCCGGGTTCCGGACGGAACCCGCTCTTCGCTTCCTTCACTCCCGGCTTCTGGCTTCTGATCCTTGTCTTCTATTCCTTGTTTTCTGACTCGGCAGAAACTGCCTAGCCAGCGGTGCGGTGTGTTAACAATAATGGTCACTTTGTAAAAATTATCTTAACAAAGCCGGCAAAATTTTCCTGCTTGGCGGCGTGTCCGTGTTCGTCGCGCCACATTCATGGAAACTTTGCATGAATTGAGCCATCAACCTCGGCGTTGGCTTTGCATGGGGAATGCGTTACGCCTTGGTTAACGAGCAAGTCATAAATTGATTCTCGTTAGGCCCACAATCCGAAATCGTTGTTTTCGGATAAAAGTCGTAACGAAGGCGATACGTATTGATGAAAATCGGTCTCGACATCGGTGGCACCAAAATCGCCGGCGCGCTGTTCGGCGAGGATCGGCGCGAGATTCTCCACAAGGTCATACCGATCCCGAAAGATTATCCGGGATTGCTGGCGTCATGCGCGGACATCGTCGCGCAATTGGACGGGCAAGGCGGAAAGGGCGCTTCGATCGGCATCGGCATCGCCGGCATTATCGATGCGGCCAAGGGCTCGGTCGATGCCGCCAACATACCTTATATGATGGGCCATCCGTTCCGCGACGATCTGCAAAAAGCTGTGGATCATTCCGTGCGCCTCGCCAACGACGCCGCCTGCGCGGCGCTGGCCGAGGCGCTGGATGGAGCCGGCAAAGGCCATCGCTCGGTTTTTCTCCTGATCCTCGGCACGGGCGTCGGCGGCGCGCAGGTGATCGACGGCCAGATGATCGAAAACACCGCTGGCATGGCCGGCGAAGTCGGCCACCGGCCCTTGCCGTATCGCGAACCCGAAGACGGGCCGGCGGTAGCGTGCGCCTGCGGCCTCGCCGGCTGCATTGACAAATCCGCCAGCGGCCCGGCGCTGGCGCGGCTCTATAAGCACGTCACGGGCAGGGATATAGAGGATGCGCAGCATGTCGTGAAGAGCCTCGCCAAAGGCGATGACGATGCGCGACGCGTGATGGACCGCTACTATACCGTTCTCGCCAAGGCCGCGTCCGCGATCCTCGACGACTTCGATCCCGGCGTCATCGTGGTTAGTGGAGGCCTGATGGTTTTGCCCGGCTTGTATGACGAAGTGCCGAAACGCTGGGCGCGTTATGCCGACAAACCAAACATCAAAACCCCCTTCATCCCCGCCGCCCTCGGCCCCATGAGCGGCTTATGGGGCGCTGCGATGGTGGGAGTTAGGTAGTTGAACCGGGGGCAGGACCTTTATTTCGTTTGGTTGCTCTGGCCAAACACCCTGTCATGACCGCCATCTCTTCAAGTACGCGATGCGCAACCGAAGTAGATCTATGTGCAAACCCGGCTATATTCTCGGCAAATTGTCCGCCTACTTCGGCTCTATAGAGATCCCCAATGCGATTTGCGCGCTCGTGATAGAAAGCTTGGGTTTCCGGCGAATCTTTGATGGGAGAAGTTTCGCTCATGATTGCCTCCTGAGTCCAAGTTCTATTAATTTATAGCCATATTAACGACCATTCACAAGGACTTCCTGAATCTTAACTTACCACCCGCTAAATTCCATTAAGGGCCGTCATTCCGCAAAATTTTCTTGCACCTTAATTGGTGCAAGAAAATTTATGCGGAATCCGATTTTGTTTCTATCCCCATAAAAAACAAATCGGATTCCGCATCTTGGCCTCGGCCCCAAAGGGGCCTCGGCCTCGTGCGGAATGACAGTCCTTAAATTGACGGATGGCAAGGAATCTCAAACGACATGCCTAAAACCACCACATCCGCCTCGAATCCCGGCAGCAACTTGCCAAGCGTCTGATCTAATCCAAAAAACATCGCCGGATATAAAGACGCCATCCGCAACGCCTCGCCCGGCTCGACACCGGCCTCTTTGATGCAATAACGCACCGCGTCGGCAAGGGTAATGCACGACCCCGCCAATTTGCCCTCGGCGTTGACGCAACGCCCATCGGCGACGGAAATTTTTTCGTCGTAAAGCGCGAAGGGCAGGGGATTGTCCGATGCCGCCGGCGCCATCGCGTCGCTGACCAGATAAATCCGCCCCGGCTTCATCCGCAAAGCAAGCCGGATATGCTCGGCGCTGACATGATGCCCGTCGGCGATCAAGCCGCACCAGCTTGCCTTATCCTCAAGCGCCGCCTTGGCTGGCCCAACAATCCCGTCCGCGCCGCGCCTGAAACTCATGCCGTTGAATAAATGCGTAAAGCCGGTGGCGCCGGCATCGAGCGCCGCGCGGATTTGCCCGGGCGTGGCGTTGGTATGGCCGAGCGAAACCACCACGCCCTGCGCGCGCAGGCCCGCGATTTGCTCCGGCGCCACGCTTTCCGGCGCCACCGTCAAAAGCATGGCTTCGTCGCCCTGCCGGCGATAAAGATTCAAATCCGAATCCTCCGGCGGCCTCAGGTAATCGGCCTTATGCGCGCCGCGCGCCGGCAGGGCGAGATGCGGCCCCTCGATATGAATGCCGAGAATGCCGCGATCCTGCGCCCGCGCCTCGCGCGCGGCGGCGATGGCCCGTTGCGTAATCTCCGGCGTATCGCTGATGAGCGTCGGCAAAATCCGCGTGGTGCCGAAACGGCGATGGGCTTTTAGAATGGCAAGGCACGCTTGCACCGTCGGCGTATTGTTGAATTGCACGTTGCCGCCGCCATTGACCTGCGCGTCGATAAAGCCGGGAGCGAGGATTTTGCCGGCGCAGGAAACCTTTTCGGCTTCGGGCGGAAGCTTGCCACCCTTGACGATGTCGAGCACGCGCCCGGCCTTGACCAGTAGCGCATGCCCTTCGACGAAAGCCTCGCGGGTGAA
>DATKSH010000180.1:0-2532 GCA_035531735.1 Alphaproteobacteria bacterium | reverse complement strand
GTGTTGCCGCTGCTGGCGATGGCATGCCAATTCCTGATCGACAAAGGGCGCTTGCGCGCGGCGGCTTATTTCCGCACATGGCCTTTATGGCTCACCATCGCCGGCTATTTTTTGTTGCGCTATCTGGTACTGCATAATGGCGATCATTTCGTTTTTTACAAACGGCAGAATTTATACACCGAGCATGTTCTCTATCGGATTTATACTTTTCTCGCCACGCTGCCGCTTTACGCGAAACTGATTTTGTGGCCGAGCGGCCTGCATATGAGCCACGCGTTCGATGTTTATGTAAATTTTTCCGAGCCGGCGGTGCTTGGCGGCGCGGCGCTTATGCTGGCGACGTTGGCGTGGATCGTCAAAGGCCGCGGCAAGCGCGGCTTACCGCTCGGCTGGGGCTTGCTGTGGTTCGGTTTTTCCTATGCGCCGGTTAGCGGCATACTGGTTCCGCTCAACGCCTTGTTTCTTGAGCATTGGATGTATCTGCCGACGGCGGGATTATTCCTCGGCGCGGCGGAAAGCATCGCGCGGTGGGCCGAAAGCCTGCCGCGAAAAACCGCCGGGCGCATCGCCGCCGGTTTCGCGATTACCGCCGCGCTGGCGCTCGGAATCAAAACCCATATGCAGAACACGCACTGGCGCGATCCGATCACGTTTTACTCTTATATCGTCGCGCAAGGCACGGATTCTGCTGCTGTTTATAACAATCTCGGCAATGCCTATCTCGACAACGGCGAGGTCGGGCGGGCGATCCCGGCTTTCCGCAAGGCCATCACGCTTTACGATCATTTCGCCCAGACGCACCATAATCTCGCGCTGGCGCTGCTCAATTTGCCGGATCGCAAAGTGCATATCCCCGAAGCCATCGCCGAATTGAAGCGCGCCCTCGCCATCAATCCCAATTTCTATCAATCCTGCGAATTGCTGGCCAATATCTATGCCTATACCGGCGACCGCAGGGACGAGGCTTTCTATCGCGTGAAGGACGAAGCCTTGCGGCGCAAATTCCACATTCCCCCCAACATCTATCGCGAACCCGTTTTGACGCCATGAACGCGCGCGCGCGCCGCCTCGCTCCCTATGCCCTGCTGGCGCTGGCGGTGATGGCGGCCTATGGCAATATTTTTGCCAATGGATTTGTGTTCGACGACGGGCTTTTGGTCACGCGCAACGCATTGCTGCGGCATTGGGACACGTTCGGGAAATTGCTGGTTGAAGGCACGACCGGCGGCGCACATGTGCCGGGCGGGTTTTATCGCCCGGTGCAAGATATTTTGTTTTTCTTTATCTACCAGATATTCGGGCCATCGCCATTCGGCTTTCACCTTGCCGACATCGCGCTGCACGCGGCCAATGCAGGACTGGTCTATGTGCTTGGCGTGCGGCTCAAATTCCGGCCGGCGGCGGCGTTTGCCGGCGCCCTGATCTGGGCGCTGCACCCGATCCATACCGAAGCCGTCACTTTCATCAGCAGCATGGCCGATCCGCTTTGTACGCTGCTTTGCCTCGTGGGGCTTTTGATCGTTTTGCCGGACGCTTCGCTGCGGCGTTGCCTTTATGCCGTGCCGGTTTTCCTGCTCGCGCTTTTAAGCAAGGAATCGGCGGCAGTGTTCCCGGCGTTGATCGTGGTTTGCCTTTACCTTGTCAGTCCTGCGCGATTGCGTCCCAAAACCTACCTGCCGACATGGCCATTATGGTTGGTTGAGGTCGCTTATGTGATCGTGCGTTTTACGGTTTTGCGCTCTTACGGTTTTCAGGATTTCAGCCGGCCGGAATATCATTATCTCCAGCTTTACGCGACGCATCTTTCCTATCGCATCTATACGGCGCTGGCGGTGCTGCCCTGCTATCTCGGCGTGTTGCTATGGCCGGTCGGCTTGCATATGGAGCGCGATTTCCCAGTCTATCTCGATCCGTTCCATTGGCAGGTCGCCGTTGGCGCGGCGATGGTCGCCGGCGCAGTGGCACAAATCATATGGGGCCGCGGGCGGCGCGGCTTGGCGCTTAGTTGGGGGTTTTTGTGGTTCGCCGTGGCGCAAGCGCCCAACAGCGGTATTCTGGTGCCGACTGACGCGTTGTTCCTTGAGCATTGGATGTATGTGCCGACCATCGGCTTGTTCCTCGGCCTCGCCGAAAGCTTGGCGGCGTGGATCGAGCGGCAACAAGCGGCGGAGAAATTACGGCGCGGTGCTGCGATTATTGTTTGCATCGCGGCATTGGTGCTCGGCGTGCGCACCATCGACCAGAACATGGTGTGGCGAAATTCCTTTACGCTTTATGCGTGGCTGTTTTCCTTCGGTCATGGCTCGGCGCGGGCACATAACAATTTGGGTGTCGCCTATGCCGAAATTAAGAAATATCCCGAAGCGGTCGCGCAATTCCGCGAGGCAATCCGGATTTCCGACACGCTGGCGGAATCGCATCTCAATCTCGGCGTCGCTTTGCTCGATTTGCCCGATCAGAAAGCACATATGGCGGAGGCCGTCGCCCAACTGAAACGCGCCATCGCCATGAATCCGGAGCTGTATCAGCCCT
>DATKSH010000179.1:0-2386 GCA_035531735.1 Alphaproteobacteria bacterium | reverse complement strand
CGGTCGACAAATTCGAATACCGCCGCGGCTACAAATTCTCGACCTACGCGACCTGGTGGATCCGCCAGGCGATCACGCGCTCGATCGCCGACCAGGCCCGCACCATCCGCATTCCCGTGCATATGATCGAAACGATCAACAAGCTGGTGCGCACCTCGCGCCAGATGCTGCACGAAATCGGCCGCGAGCCGACGCCGGAAGAACTGGCCGAAAAACTGCATATGCCTTTGGAGAAAGTGCGCAAGGTTTTGAAAATCGCCAAGGAGCCGATCAGTTTAGAGACGCCCATCGGCGATGAGGAGGATTCGCATCTCGGCGATTTCATCGAGGACAAGAATGCCGTGCAGCCCCTGGATAGCGCCATTTTGGGCAATCTGCGCGAAACCACCACACGCGTTTTGGCGACCCTCACGCCACGCGAGGAGCGCGTTTTACGCATGCGCTTTGGTATCGGCATGAACACCGATCACACGCTGGAAGAAGTCGGCCAGCAGTTCAGCGTCACCCGCGAGCGCATTCGCCAGATCGAGGCCAAGGCGCTGCGCAAGCTGAAGCACCCGTCCCGCTCGCGGAAATTAAGGAGCTTTCTCGACACCTGAGACATCCGGAACCTCGCATGAAACCCTCGAAGTCGTAGGATTCCATGCCAAGCGGTTCCGTCGTGCCTAACCGCTATGGTTAATGGCCGGCCAAAATCCCACGCCATTTTTTGACAGTCCTTTGTCAAAATTCGTATAAAAAGGCTGAACACGGCCGAGCGAGCACGAGCATTTCGTTTGGCAAATTTGCGAATGAATTGGCTGGATTTACGTGGCGTCTCTTAAATCCATAATTACCAACGGCCACGCGACAAAGGCCGCTGCGGGGCTTCGCTCTTCGCCGGCCTTAGGCGCCTTCGAAGTTGCCTTCGACGAGGCCTTTGCCGGCCGGCCCTACCAGCCCACGGCCGCCATCATCGGCAACATATTTAAACAAGCTGCACGGCGGTCCGGCTTGCCGGAACGGCGTATCCGCGATGACGTGCGCGCCGCGCTTCCCGCACTGTTCGCTCGGCCGAGCGCGAGAATCGACGACGGCGTCTTGCGACAAAGTCGGGAAACAGGGCTCATTTTCGATCCGTTACGCCGTTATTTTGCCGATGTAGGGCGAGCGCAGATTGCCCCAAGCAATAAGTCAAACGAGGCCGCTCTGACGGAAACCAGAACGAACGAGATAACCGCTAATCTTGCCCGGCACGTTGCCGTCTTTAGGCGTCAAATACTTGAAGAACTTTGCGAGATTCCAGCGGCGCTGGAAATTATATGCGGTTGGTATACATACATGGCCGAAAACAGATCCATCATGCTCGAGATTCTCGAATATCCGAGGGGCCGGGGCGACCAAGAATCGAACGAGCATCTCAGATTGATATGTGAAATCGCCGTGCAGGGTGAACGATTGCGAGAATTGGGCGCAAAGAGCCACGAACAGCGCCAACCCGCCAAAGAGGATTTCATAGCCCTGCTTTCAAGCAAGCGGCCGACGGATGCGCGGCTCCGCGATTTGGTCGCCCAACTGGGCGCGGCCGCCGAACCCGGCATGGACGATTTTCTTGTTCGTTTGCGCGTTCGCTGTGCGAAAGCCGATTTAATTAAGAAAAAGATGATCGAACTCAATTTGGCTCTGCCAAGATCGATCGCCATCGCTTACAAATGCCCGCAAGGATTCGATGTTCTCGATTTGATTCAGGAGGGCAATATAGGATTGATGAAGGCCGTCGATAAATTCGATCCGGAAATGAATGTCAAATTTTCGTTCTACGCCCACAATTGGATCAAAGACGCCATCAAAAAAGGCATTTTGAAAAAAAGATTTATGGTGCATCTGATGTACGACGATGCCGAGATTGCCGCCAAATGGGTAAAAGCCTCATTGGAGTTCCAACAAAGCACTGGCCGCGAAATCGACGAACTGGAGATAGCTGCGAGTCTCGGCATCGATCCAGGTCGCGCAAAAGAAGCCCAACGGATTGCACGCGAGATTTTGTTCCCACCGCATGGTCTGGATGATTGTGTGGGGGGAAGCGCCTTGACCTGGGCGGACATACTGGAATCGCCAGAGCCGGGCCCGCAGGAAATAGCCCTGAGCTCGCAAAGAGCAAAAAAAGTTAAGGAGGCCATCGATACCATTTCTGACGACCGGGCACGCCGCTATCTTCGGTTGTGTCATTATTTTGGATTATCTCCGGATAGCAAACACACATTTATTCTTGTGGCCAATGCAGAAGGAGTGCGGATGGAAACGGTCAAGACAAAAATACGCAAAGGGGTACGCTTTCTAAATAAAGATCCGTCATTAAGGGCCCTTCTTTAATCTACAATAGCGCCTCGATTTTGGCCGCCTCAAG
>DATKSH010000178.1:0-9783 GCA_035531735.1 Alphaproteobacteria bacterium | reverse complement strand
GCCGCGTTGCTGCTTTTGGGGCAATTGTCGGCGTTCCCGGCCGCCGGCCAATATGGACTGATCGTCGGGTTCGGTGGCCTGAGCCTCGCTTTCTTGGGCCGCGCCGCGTCGCGCGCCGTGGCGGCGGCCTTTTTCTACCTGATTTTCGCGGTGCCATTGCCGCATTTGATCGAAGCGCTGTTGTCGCAGAAATTGCAATTGCTGTCGTCGAGTCTCGGTGTCGCCGTTTTGAATCTGTTCGAGGTGCCGGTTTATCAGGCCGGCAACGTCATCGATCTTGGCACTTATCGTTTGCAGGTGGCCGAGGCCTGCGACGGCTTGCGCTACCTGTTCCCGCTGCTGAGTTTCGGCTTCCTGGTCGCCTATTTGCTCAAGGATCGTTTGTGGAAGCGCATCGTCATTTTCGTTTCCGCCGTACCGATCGCCATCGGGCTTAATGCGCTGCGCATCGCCTTTGTCGGCTTCACGGTCGATCTGTGGGGCGATGCGATGGCCAAGGGCTTTATTCACGCATTCGAGGGCTGGGCGGTGTTCCTTGCCTGCATCGCCCTGCTGCTCGGCGAGGCGTGGGGACTACGGCATATCGGTACGGGCGGTTATTTCCGTTGGGATTATCTCGGGCCGGCCTCGCGTAAACTTTTTGGCGGCTTCGAGAACCGGCGCGGCCCGCGCCTCGCCGCGTTACTGGCTGTTTTGCTTATGGCTCTCGCTTTCGGCACCGGCCGCCTCGACCACCGCGCCGAGATTATTCCTTATCATCCGCCTTTGGCTTCGTTCCCTCTTTCCCTTGGCGATTGGCACGGCACAGCGGAAAACCTGTCGCCCGCCGTTCTCGATGCCCTGCGGTTGAGCGATTACTGGCTCGCCAGCTATGCGCGGCCGCGCGATTCCGCGCCGGTCAATCTCTACATCGCCTATTACGCCCGCCAGCATGTCGGCGCGGCGGCGCACACACCCTCCAACTGCATGCCCGGCGGCGGCTGGGAAATCGACAGCCGCCGCGCCGAGACGCTCGCCTTGCCGGGCGGAGCCAAGGTTGCACTGACGCGGCTTTTGATCCGGCGCGGCGATGCCGCCGCAATCGTCTACTACTGGTTCGACGAACGCGGGCGCGACATGACCGAGACTATCGCCGCCAAATGGTACCTGTTGCGCGATTCGATCCTGATGAACCGCTCGGACGGCGCCGTTATCCGCCTGATCGCGCCCTTGGCGCCCGGCGAAAGCGCGGCGGCGGCCGGCCGGCGGATCGATGGTTTTCTGGCCGCCGTTTACCCCAAAATCGGCGCTTTTATTCCCGGCGCGCGCATCGCCAAGGCCATAGACCTGCCTTAATTTAATGCGGTAAAAGCGAGGTCGAAGAACAACGGGACCGTTAAGAAAAACGAAGCAATATCGGTTGTCCCGCCATAAATGATTTGGATGGTCCATGTTGTTGGGTTCTCGCGGCCGCGCCGTGGTTTTTCTCGCCTTTACGCTTGCGCTCGCCGGTTGCGGCAGCCCGCAGCAGCGCGCCGCCGCCTATCTCAAACGCGGCAATCAATTGTTCGCCGAAGGGCAATACGAAAAAGCGCGGCTCGAATATAAAAACGCCCTGCGCCTCGAGCCGGCCAGCGCCAACCTTGCCTATCGCCTCGGCTTGGTCGAGGAGGCCGAGCGCCATTACCGCCCCGCCTTCGTCGATTTCACCCATGCCGAGGAGCAAAACGCGCATTTCGCGCCCGCCCTGCTCAAGCTGGCCGAATATTACCTGGTCGCCGGCCGGCTCGACGAGACGCAAAAACGGATCGACACAGTGCTGGCCAAAAAGCCCAACGACGCCGACGCGCATGCCCTGCATGCCGGCGTTCTTTTGCGCAGGAAGGATTTTACCGGCTGCGAAAAGGAGGCGCGTTTCGCCCTTGCCCAAGACCCGGGCGACGCGGTCGCCTATGCCGTGCTGGCAGGGCTTTACACGCAGCAAGGCGACGATGCCAAAGCCATCGCCACCGTCGAGCAAGGCATCGCGCACGATCCGAAGGAAATGTCGCTGCTGCTTTTGCGCGCCGGGCTTTACGAAAAAACCGGCGATCTCGCCAAGATTGCCACGGCCTATCAGGCGATCTTCGCGCGCGCGCCCGGCGCTGTCGCCTATCGCACCCGGTTGGCCGACCTTTACCTCAAGGCCGGCAAACTCATTGAAGCCGAAGCCACCTTGCGCGCCGGAATCGCGGCGCAACCGGATAACCGCGACATGCAGCGCGCGCTGATCGCGTTCCTTGCCGGTCATCGCGGCCTCGATGCGGCCGAAAAGCAAATCCGCCAATGGATGCAGGCCGACCCGCACGACGCCATACTCGACGCGTGGCTGGTCGATCTTTACGTCGGCCACGACCAAGCCGATCGCGCAGTCGCTTTCCTGCAACCCATCGTCGCGCAGAACCGCTTCGACAAGGAAGGACTTTACGCCCGCACCGCGCTGGCGCGCATCGATTACGGCGAAGGGAACAAAGAGGAAGCCGGCCATCTGGCCGCCACGGTGCTGGTGCAAGACCCCAACGATCTCGATGCATTGTTGGTCAAAGCGCGGCTCGAATTCGACCTCGGGCAATATCAGGACGCAGTTGCCGATTTGCGCGCCATCCTTCTTATGCAGCCGCATGCCGCGGAACCCCTGCACCTTATGGCCGAAACGCTGCTCCGGCAGGGCCATCCCGACCTCGCCATCGACACGCTCGACCGGCTGATCGCGCAAGACCCACTCGACAAGGCGGCGCGCGTACGGCTTGCGCAAATCTACCGGTTCGACGGCGATCCGCAGCACGCGATGGATCTTCTGTTCCTTGTCACCAAGCAATATCCGCACTACGCGGTGGCGTGGGAAAGCGTGGCGCGTGCCGCCATCGGCATGAAGGACTGGACCACGGCGACCAACGCCATCGACACACTCGACGGCCTTCCCGGCCGGCAGAAGCTTGCCGCCTTCCTGCGCGGCAGGTTGCTGCAACAAACCGGCAAGCCGGCCGACGCCATCGTTTCCTACAAGCAAGCCGTCGGCGGCGATCCATCCGCGCCGCTTTCGATCCGCGCCTTGCGGGCGCTGGTCGAAACCGCCAAAAGCCTCGGCCAGTTGCCGGCGGCGGCGGATTATATCCGGTCGCTGAAAACCAACGACCCGACGGTCGCGACCGTGCTGAGCGAATGCTATATGGATATGGGCAAGGATAGCGACGCCGCCGCCACACTCGACCAAGCCATCGCCGCGCATGCGCGGAACGCGGAAACCTATCTCGACCGCGCGCGACTGTTTGTCGCGGCGCAGCAGCCGGCACGTGCCATCGGTGTACTCAAAGCCGGTGCCGCGGAAGCGCCGGCCGATATGCGCTTGCCGGTGATGGAGGCCGAGGTCGACAGCGCGCGCGGCGATTACAAGCAGGCCATCGCCCTCTATGGCGATTTATTGGCGCGCAATCCGCAACTCGACGCGGTCGCCAACAACATGGCCGCCCTCATCGCCGACCACGACTATGACGATGCGGCCGCGCTGGCAAAAGCCCACCGGGCGTCCGAACGCTTCGTCGCCAGCACCGATCCGCTCTATCTCGATACGCTCGGCTGGGTCGATTACCGCCTCGGTAAGATCGACGAGGCGCGGATTTTCCTCGCCCGCGCGACGGCGGATGGCACCGCCTCGCCGGAAATTTATTATCATTACGGGGCGATTTTGCTTAAAGCCGGCGCGCGCAAGCAAGCCAAGGTCGAATTGGAGAAAGCGCTCGCCGGCGGCGGCGCGGCCTTTTATCCCGGCCTCGACGACGCGCGCAAGATGCGAGCAGGCTTATAAGGTCGGTGATCCGGTCTAGGCGGCCTTGGCGCCTTTAGGCCGGTAGCGGCGCACGGCGAAAAGCCCGAACAGGGCCATGCCGAACAGCGCCAAAGTCGCCGGCAACGGCACCGCCGATTGCGAGAAATTGGCGACTTCGAAAGCGTCCTTGGTGCTGGTGAAGATCGCGCTGGTGATGGTGCCGAAAGCGTCCGTGATGTCGATGTTCGATTGGGTATTGCCGGCGATACTGCCGGCAATCGCGTTGAGAATGTTGGTGCCGGTGATGGCGAATGTATAGCCGCGCGAGTCGGTCACGATCAGCGTGTTGTAGGCGTCGATGGTACCCCACGTAAAACCGAAGGACGTCATCCCGGGATCGAGCGTAAAGAGAGCGTCGCCGGTGCCCCGTTCGCCATCGACCGCCAGATAGCGATGCCCAAACAGCGAACCGGTCGGCCGCGTCGCGGTGAAATGGGCGGAGAAATGACTGTTCGACAAAAGCCGGGAATCGTTGATAAGCACCAAGCTGCCGCCGACGCGCGCGGCCTGAAGATTGACGTTGGGGGTCAAGGTCGCGCCGCTACCGACGACCGAGAAATTGCCGTCGGTACTGCCGATCACGATGTTTTCGAGCGCGGCATGCGCAGCGCCGGAGAAACCGAGCAGCATCGCGAACGTCAAAACGGCCAGAGATAACGTGTTCGTGCGTTTCATCGTCATGTCCCCGTGGATTAAAGCCTAGCTGCGGCAGGCTGGCGGTAATCGAGTAGGGCATGAACCGGGCCGCTTGGCAAGGTCCATCGCGCCACACCCGCGAACCCACCGGCCGGAAAAATACGAAGCGATAACAGGGCTTTGCACATACTCCACAGCCGCCTGTTCATAGCCGGCAACTTATCGGCGATAACATGTGAATATATGCCGAGCAAATCTCGCGTCCCCGCCAACGCGGGAATCCAGCGGCCAACGAAACCGATTTTTATTTAGGAGATGGTGCGGCCAAGAAGACTCGAACTTCCAAGAGGTTTCCCCCACCAGCACCTCAAGCTGGCGCGTCTACCAATTCCGCCATGGCCGCCCATGGTCTGCAATCCGGAAGGCCACAGGCTTTAGCAGAAGCCGGCGGGCTTGATCAAGGGCGCCGGGACTGGGATATTCAAGGGATGCTTGCTTTTACTGCCGAAACCCCTTTGCCTGACGAGGCCATGGCGGCACCTGCCATACCGCCAGAATGGCGTGTTTCGCTGGCGCCAGTCCCTTACCCCGAAGCCCTCGCCGGCATGGAGCAGCGCGTGGCGGCGATCGAGGCCGGCACGGCACCGGAGCTTTTCTGGCTTTTGCAACATCCACCGCTTTACACCAAGGGCACCAGCGCGGCGGCAGACGAGTTGCACACGGACGCGCCGTTTCCCGTTTACGAAACCGGTCGCGGCGGGCGCATGACTTATCACGGGCCCGGCCAGCGCGTGATCTATGCCCTCTGCGACTTGCGGCAACGCGGACGCGACGTGCGCGCGCATGTGTGCCGTTTGGAAGAATGGGTGATCCGCGTACTGGGGGATTTCGGCATCATCGGCGAACGTCGCCAGGGGCGCGTCGGCATTTGGGTGATACGCGACGGAAAAGAACAAAAAATCGCCGCCATCGGCGTACGCGTGCGGCGCTGGATCGCCTATCACGGGCTATCGTTCAACGTAAATCCCGATTTGGCGCATTACCAAGGCATCGTGCCATGCGGCTTGCCGGAATTCGGCGTCACGTCGATGCAAGCCCTTGGCATCAAGCCAAGCATGAAAGACGTGGACGTGGCGTTCCGGCGCCATCATGCGGCGGTATTCGGATTTTAAGCGCCTTCCGGCGATCCGTCATTGCACCACGTAAATCCGGTATTGATAGGTGTCGGGCCGGTTGTCCTCGTCCATGGTGCGGACGATGAGATTGGTTTCGCCCGCTTCCTTGCCCGGCACCAGGTTGACGACGTCACCGATCGGCACCACGGTAACCACGGACGGATCGCCGGCGATGGCCGACTGCACGCGCTCGCCATAAGGCATCGCCACCTGCGCCGCTTGGCCCACGATCATATGAATTTTGCTAGCATCCGACGAGGTCTGCACCACCTTCGGGCTGTCCGCGCAGGCGCATAGCAAAAGGCAAGGTAGCAGAATGACGCAGGCGGTCTTGGACATGGAAAGCCTCTTTGGATCGGCAGGAGATTATGAGAACGCGAATCGCGACGGTTAAAAGTGCACCGGCGAATCGCACCAAGGCAACACATTTTTCCGCCCATGCGTGGCGATCGAGAGATTCACGCCGCCTTTTCGCGCGCCAGCTCTTTCAGCGAGCGCTGCGGCCGCGGCCCGTAATGGCCGATGATCTCGGCCGCGCAGACGGCGCCGAGTCGCGCGCAGGCATCAAGATCGCGGCCGCGCGTCAGGTTGAAGAGAAAACCGGCGGCGAACAAATCGCCGGCGCCGGTGGTATCGACCACCCGCGCCACCGGCTCGGCGGCGATCTCGATGGTATCCTTACCCGAGGCGATGATCGCGCCTTTCTCGCTGCGCGTCGTCACGGCGATCTTGCAATGCTTGCGCGCTTCGGCAACGGCCTGCTGCAAATCTTGCGTTTCGTAAAGCGCCAGAAGCTCGTTTTGGTTGGCAAACAGGATATCGACGTCGTCCTTGATGAGCGCGCGGAATTCCGCGCCGTGGCGCTCGACGCAGAACACATCCGACAAGGTCAGCGCCATTTGCCGCCCGGCCGCGCGCGCGATCTTGGCCGCCGCGCGAAAAGCCTCTTTCGCCTCGTCGCGATCGAACAGATAACCTTCGAGATAGGTCACTTGCGCGTCCTGAATCACGTCCGGCTGCAAATCGGCGGGCCCGAATTCGACCGCCGCACCGAGATAGGTGTTCATGCTGCGCTGAGCGTCGGGCGTGACGAGGATCAGGCAACGGCCGGTTGGCGCCCCGCCGCGCCGGTCTGCTTTTACTTCGTGAATTTCCTGGCGCCGGTCCGGCGCAGGCGGGGTAGCGAAATGGACGCCCATCGCATGCATGTCATGGCGAAAGATGGCGCCCAACTGATCGGCCTTGACCTTGCCCATATAGGCGGGATGGCCGCCGAGCGAGGCGATGCCGGCGACCGTGTTGGCGGCCGAGCCGCCGGAGGTTTCGACCGCCGGCCCGATCATATCGTAGAGATACGCGGCGCGCTCGGCGTCGATCAGCGTCATAGCACCCCTGGCGATTTTATGCGCGGCAAGAAAATCCTCGCTCGCCTCGGCGATAATATCGACCAGCGCGTTGCCGATGGCACAAACGTCAAACCCGGATGAGGACATTAGGACAAACTCCCGCGAGGAAAAATCGCATGCTTCTTGCTGCGCAATAAAAGTATATTTCAAAAATGCCGCGAATTCATCCGCAATATCGAACGCCGGGTCCGCAGCTATCCTCCCGGAAACCTTTTCGCGGTTCCCGGGAGGACGTGAATCGCTGGACTTCCAATAGATTAGTATCGTAACCGGCGGAGTCGGCAAAAAAGCGCGCGTGAGGCCAAGAAGCGCTTGCCTTCGAGGCACGGCGTATGTTAGCGAGAACGTCCCCTTTACCCTGCCTAATTTCGGAGGAGCAACTAATGTTCGGACAACGCACCACCAAAGGATCGGCCGAGGCCGAGATGGAAACTCAGGACGCGGCTCCGGCCGAAACGGCGATAGCGCACGTACCGAACCCGCGCGCCGCCGGCGACGCACAAGTTGCCGCCGCGCCCGCGACCCGCACCACGGCCATCGCCCCGCGCCGTGGCGTGGTCGATCTGCCGGGTAGCCGCCGCACGTCGTCTTCAGCCGACAGCAGCCGCGACAAGACGCTGCGCGTCGGGCCGGGATTGGCGCTTAACGGCGAGATTTCTTCCTGCGACGTCCTCGTCATCGAAGGCAAGGTCGAGGCCAAGCTTAACGAAGGCAAATTGCTCGAGATTGCCGAGACCGGCCAGTTCCGCGGCAGCGTCGAGATCGAGAACGCCGACATCGCCGGGCGTTTCGACGGCAACCTCGTGGTCCACGGGCGCCTGACGGTACGCTCGACCGGCCGCATCAGCGGCATGGTCAAGTATGGGGAGCTCGAAGTGAATGCGGGCGGCCAGATCATAGGCGAAGTGCAGGTGGCCGGCGGCGGCGCCGAGCAAAGCCGTGGCGGCAATGGCTTCAAGGGCGCCGCGCGTTTTGCCGCCATCACCGACGAAGGCGATAGCGACGAGCGCAAGGATCAGCGCCGGTCAGCCTAAAAGGGATTGGGATTTAGGGGCTAGGGGCTAGGGCGACAGGGATTTTCCCCGGCCCCTGGTTCCTAGCCCCTTGTTTTTTCCTTAAATGCACACAAGTCGCGCACCGCGCATTGCGGACACAAGGGCGTCCGCGCTTTGCAGGTGTAACGCCCCAACAAGATCAGCCAGTGATGCGCATGGCCCAGCCACTTTTTCGGCACCACTTTCATTAACTTAAACTCGACTTCTTCTGGCGTCTTGCCGGTGGCAAGGCCAGTGCGGTTGGCAACGCGGAACACATGCGTATCGACCGCGATGACAGGCGAGCCCCAAGCGACGTTAAGAATTACGTTGGCGGTCTTGCGCCCGACGCCGGGCAGGCCGACCAAGTCCTCGCGCGAGCGCGGCACCTCGCCCTCGAATTTTTCGACCAGGATTTTCGACAGGGCGATGATGTTCTTCGCCTTGCCGTTATAAAGCCCGATGGTTTTGACGTGGCGTTTGAGTCCGGCCTCGCCGAGCTTCAGCATCGCCTGCGGCGTTTTCACGCGCGCGAACAAATCCTTGGTCGCCTTGTTGACGCCGACATCGGTCGCCTGAGCCGATAAAACCACCGCAACCAGCAATGTATAGGCATTCAGGTAGTTCAATTCGGTCTTCGGCTCAGGGCGTTCGCGCGCAAGGCGGCGGAAAAATTCATCGATAGCTTGCGGTTGCATGATGGCCTTGCGGAAAATTATGAGCGAAAGGATTTAAGGTACTGGTTTGTCTCTTTTCGCCGGCGCGTTTGCGGCGCAGCAGAAATCATCTTGCGTTTTCTCACTATAACCGGAATACATCTCCCCGTCGCAACGATTTTCTGATAGGGTGAACGTCATGGAAGCCCCGTGGATCTCGGCTTGTTCAAGACTTACGAAAGTCACCTTTGAACAACAGCCACCGCGCCTGGTGCGGTGGGGCTTCCATGCCACCTCCCTTCAATATCTGATGATCGGCGTAACCGACGACGGCGTCTTGTGCCGCATCGAATTCGCCAAGAACCGCCAGCCGGCGGCCATCATGGCCGCATGGCAAAAGGCGTGGCCGCGAACCGAATTCGCGAAAGACCAAAAGGCAACCGGCGATCTTGTGGCAAACCTGCTCGGCAAGAAGAAAGGCGCGGGCATTGCCCTCCGCATGATCGGCACGCCGTTCCAGCTAAAAGTATGGAAAGAATTGCTCAAGGTGCCGCCCGGCGAAACCGTCAGCTATGCCGACCTCGCGCGGAAGATCAAAAAACCCAAGGCGATGCGCGCGATAGGCAACGCCATGGGCGCCAACCCGGTTCCCATCCTCGTGCCGTGCCATCGCGTGATCGCCTCCTCCGGCAAACTCGGCGGCTTCGGCGGCGGCCTCGGCCTGAAGCGCCAATTGCTGGAAGCGGAAGGCGTGGCGGCTTAACTGCTTATTTCAACAACCTTCCCACCAGTTTCGCCGTGTAATCGACCATCGGGATAATGCGCGCGTAATTCATGCGCAAGGGGCCGATGACGCCGAGCGCGCCGATCACCTGTTCGCGCCCGTTCTTGTAGGGCGCCACAATCATGCTGCAGCCGGCATGCGCGAATAGCTGGTTCTCGGAGCCGATGAAAATCTGCACGCCTTCGGCCAGCGATGCGGCGTCGAGCAGGCGCGCGGTGGTTTCCTCGGTCTCCAGCGCGTCGAACAAG
>DATKSH010000177.1:0-3251 GCA_035531735.1 Alphaproteobacteria bacterium | reverse complement strand
ACTTGAGAGCTTCACGAAAGAAAAAAGCAAGACCGGCAACGCCGTTCTCGACCATTTACGTTCGATTGCTGGCGAATACGAAGCGCTGATCGTGCCGCTGCAAGCCGAGGAATTGACCGGCAAAATCGCAGGTATGGCCCGGTTGGATGGAGAAGAAAAAGTCCCTTTTGACAACGGCGCCTCCGGCGCCAATTTTAAAACCACAGGAAGGAACGTGACCATGCCTACGATACTAACCGAAGCCTCCGAGCAATTGCATCATGGTGTCGCCATACTGACGCCGCCCGAAGGGCTCAAGGAAAAACTGGAGGACGCGCGCAAGAACAATCGTCCCCTGATCGTGAAACTTGGATTCGATCCGACCGCGCCGGATTTGCATCTCGGCCATGCCGTCGTTCTCCGGAAAATGCGGCAGTTTCAGGACGCGGGGCATAAGCTAATCGTCATTATTGGCGATTTCACGGCGCGTATCGGCGATCCCACGGGGCGCAATAAGGCCCGGCCTCCCTTGTCCGAGGAAGCCATTCGCCAGAACGCGAAAACCTATCTCGACCAGTTGTCAAAGGTTTTGGACATGAACCCGTCGAAGCTCGACGTGCGGTTCAATTCCGAATGGCTCGGCAAGATGAATTTTGCCGATGTCGTCAAGCTGCTGGCGAAAGCGACCGTGGCCCAGCTTCTGCAACGCGAAGATTTCAACAATCGGTACAGAAACAATGTTCCGATCTCGATGCACGAGCTTCTTTATCCGCTGATGCAGGGATACGATTCTCTTTACCTGAATGCCGACATCGAAATGGGCGGCACCGATCAGCTTTTCAACTGCATGATCGGCAGAACCTTGCAGGAGAGCGACAGCAAGCCGGGACAGGTGGTCGTTTCGATGCCCTTGCTTATCGGCCTCGACGGCAAGGAGAAAATGAGCAAGTCACACAATAACTATATTGGTCTGACCGAAGAACCGAACCAGATGTACGGCAAGGCCATGTCCATGCCCGACCACCTGCTGCCCAATTATCTCGATCTGGCGACGGATTTTCCTCTTGAGAAAATCCGCGAAATGAAAGCGGGACTTGAAGATGGCTCGCTGCATCCGATGGACGCGAAAAAAGCCATTGCCGAAAATGTCGTGAAACAGTATCACGGCGAGGCAGCGGCGGCGGAAGCGACGGCTTATTTCTACAATCAGTTCCAGAAGAAAGACGACGCCGATAAAGCCTATCAGCCGGTCGATATTGACGCCGTATTTGAGGGAACTAACAGCATAAGTCTGGTCGATTTATGCGCCAAGCTGCAACCGGGCGTCTCGAAAAGCCAAATCCGGCGATTGATTGCCTCGAACGCCGTTTCGGTGAACGAGGAAAAGATCGTTGATCCTTCGCAAGCGGTTCAGCGGCCCGCCGAAAACGCGCTGCGCCTACGGATCGGCAAAAGAGGGTTTTTCTCGATTTTGCCGACCGCGAAATTATAACGGATCGACGTTCGATGAAAGATACTCTCGGCATAATCGGCGTCGGCGCATTCGGCGAGCTTGCCGTCAAGCATCTTGCGCCGCATTTCGACCTCGTATTTTACGATCCGAACAGGGACTTGTCCTCTCTCGCTTGTGAACATGGTGGGCGCGTCGGCAATATAGAGGATGCCGCCGGATGCAAAATTGTCTTGCTCGCCGTGCCCGTGCAACGCATGCAGCAGGTGTTAATCGAAATCGCGCCGCTGGTTCGCAAGGACGCCATCGTCGTCGATGTCGCTTCGGTCAAGATAAGGCCGGTCGAGATGATGAGAGAACTATTGCCGTCCACGGTTCAGATCGTGGGGACGCATCCTTTGTTCGGGCCGCAGAGCGGCAAAAACGGCATTGCCGGATTAAATATTGTCGTTTGCCCCGTGCGTGGAGACGTCGCCGGCACCGTGCGCCGCTTTTGCCGCGAACAATTAGGGCTTCAGGTGTTTCAGACAACGGCGGAGGCCCACGATCAGGAAATGGCCTACGTTCAGGGTCTTACACATCTTCTCTCGAAAGTCGTCGTGGAACTTAATTTGCCCGCGCATCGCTTCAGGACAAAAACCTATTGCCTGATGCAGCAAATGGTCGGAATGGTGCGTTATGACTCCGATGAATTGTTCCGGGCCATCGAGCGCGAGAATCCATACGCGGCGGAAGCCAAGCGGAGCTTCTTTGCCGCTGCGCGCCGGGTCGAAAAGAAACTCACTCAAGGCTAGTCGGGCTCATTTCGTTTTTTTAGAAGTTTGGCTATTGCGGCTACGAATGCCTTGTTTAATACGCGCGTACGCGGCGATATTCGGATATGTCGCCGCAACAATGAACTGAAGGCCGCGCCGTTAAGTACGGTAATTCTTGCCCGTTCGAGCCCGGAGATAAAATTTTTCGTACTTGCAACGCAAGACGGTAATTTTGCCAAAAGCAAATTCGATTCCGGCGGCAGTACGTCAAAGCCCATATCGGCCAGTTTTCGACAAAGAAATTCTCTTTCCTTGCGCATAGTGGCGGCACTGTCGCGTACATGCCTCGTTTCATTGAGCGCCGCGATGGCTGCGATCCCGGACAGGCGCGACACGGCAAACGGCAACTGAAACCGCATGATCTTGCGCACCAGTTCCGGTTTGGCGGCACCAAAGCCGATTCTTAATCCCGCCAGCCCATGCGCTTTTGAAAACGTTCGGACAACGATCAAATTGTCGGGCCAAGCCGGAAACGATTTAAAGAGGGATGCCCCGGCAAACTCTATGCTGGCTTCCGACACCAATACCGGCACCTTAACTCGTTTGGCAAAATCCAAAATAACATCTGGCTTCTCAAAAAGCCCGGTCGGGTTGTTGGGGTTGCACAAAAACACAAGCCCGGTGCGTTTGTTTACGGATCGGCGCAATGCGCCGAAGTCGATCCTGAAATCGCCGTGCATCGGTACTTTCAAGCCGCCGCCGCCCATCGCGGTAGCGGCGAATACGGGCAACGGAAAACTCAATTCGGGCAGCGCGACATGATCGCCGTTTCTTACGAACGCCATGACGACATTTTGGATGCAGCCGGTGGCTCCGTTTCCGACGAAAATGCAATCGGTTGGCAAATCGTGGTGTTTGGCGAGAGCCTCTATCAGCGCGTCATGGCCGCGTTCCGGGTAATGCGAAACGAGCAAAAAATTCTTCCTGATCGCTTTCTCGACGCGGCGCGCATGTCCCCATGGATTTTCCGCATTGGAAAAATCCATCGGTTGCTTGCGCATGGGGAC
>DATKSH010000176.1:0-20250 GCA_035531735.1 Alphaproteobacteria bacterium | reverse complement strand
GACCGATTCTATAGCGAGCGGCCTAAGGCCGAGAAATTCGGCACCCATTCGGGCCTCGGCCTTTCGATCTCGAAGCAGATCATCGAGGCCCATCACGGCATCCTAAGGGCCGAGAATGTGCGCGACGGCGCGGGCGCGATTACCGGCTCGCGGTTTGTCGTGCGGTTGCCGGGGGCGGAGCAGGGGTGAACGGGCCGCCGTCCCACGCCTTGACAAGGGTATTATTTATGGCTATATTTAATCCGTGTTTGCGTGGGACGAAAACAAAAACGAGTCCAACCGGATTCGCCACGAGCTTTCTTTCGAGGCGATCCGCGACTTCGACTGGAACGACCCGGTGGTCGTCGATCGTTCCCGCCACGCGGACGGAGAAAAGCGTTACGCGGCCATCGGGATGCTTCGCGGCAAGCTGCACATCGTGATTTTTACCTATCGGGGCGACGATATACGCATCATCAGCTTGCGCCGCTCCAATTCGAAGGAGGAAAGAGCCTATGCCGAAACGGAATAAAGGACGGCGCTATGCCGACGATGCGCCGCTGACCGACGCCGAGCTCAAGACCGCGCGGCGGCTGCGCGCGGCCTCGCCCGCCCTCGCCGGGGCGGTCAAGCGCAGCCGCGGAAGGCCGCATGGGCGCACCAAGGAAACCTTGCATATCAGCCTCGATGCCGAGATTGCGGCTTCCTTGCGCAAAAGCGGCAAAGGCTGGCAGACGCGCCTTAACGACATGCTGCGCGCGGCGGTGCATTTGATGGAGTGAGGCGGGCGGGGGGCGAGAAGTTCTAGGAACACTTCCGCATTACGAAAAAAACGTAGCCGTAGTAATTCGAATATTTCCGGTACATGTCGATTTCGGATTGGGATGCCGCGATCCATTTCAGGGCTTCGGCGTCGTTCGCATATTTTTGCCGAAGCCGGACGAGATTCTTTTCCAGCGGATCGTAGTAATCGTTCCACCATGCCGCCGTCGGCAACGTGAAATGACCGATCTCTTCATAACCGGTTTCCCCGATAATCCGGAGATTGTCTTCGACCGAGGCCATGGCGGGAAAATTTTCCGCCCAGAAACGCCGGATTTCTTCGGGCGGCTTATCGCGCAGCCAGCATAGATGCGTGATCGCCATATAGCCCTTTTCGGCCAGCAAAGGCTTCCATGCAGCGAGGGCTTCGCGAAAACCCATGATGAAAGCCGCGCCTTCGGCCCATATCACATCGAAGCTTGCTGGATCGAAAGGCGGCGCGAACGTCGAGGCACAAACCGTCTCGATGCGGCCGGCGATGCCGGCCCGTTGCGTCTGGCTTTCAAGTTCATTGAGGAAAGGCCGGTGAATATCCAGCGCGGTTATGTGGCCTTTGGTCAGGCCGGCGAGGTCGATGGTTTATACACCCGGCCCGCAGCCGATGTCGAGAAGGCGCGGCGTGGCGGGAAGATCGGCCAGCATGGCGAAGGCGTGACGGGTCGAAGCCTCGTCGCCGGGGCCTTGGCGCGGCAGATCGCCGTGAATTTCGAAGAATAGTTTTTGCTCCGCAGCATTTGACATACATCGCTATTTATCATTCTTGATTCGTTCCGGCCAGCGCCCTAAGGTGCGCGTGATTTTCCCGCCCGCCGCAAGGGAGTTCTTCCATGCCCGACGAGATTGTGATTGCCAGCGCCCAACGCACGGCGATTGGCGCATTCAACGGCGCTTTGGCCACGGTGCCGGCGCATAAATTGGCGGCCGATTGCATCAAGGCGGCTTTGGAACGCGCGAAAATCGCGGCCGGCGACGTGGCCGAAGTGGTTTTGGGGCATGTGTTGCCGGCGGCGCAGGGCATGGGCCCCGCCCGGCAGGCGGCGATTGCCGCCGGAATCCCTCATGAAAAAACCGCCTATGCCGTCAACCAGATTTGCGGTTCCGGTTTGCGCGCGGTCGCCAACGGTTATATGGCGATCCGGGAAGACGAAAGCCGCATCATCGTCGCCGGCGGCATGGAGAATATGAGCCTCGCGCCGCATGCAATGCATTTGCGTTCCGGCGTCAAGATGGGCAATGCCGAGATGACCGACACCATGATCCATGACGGGTTATGGGACATCTTCAACAATTACCATATGGGCATCACGGCCGAGAACGTGGCCGAGAAATTCCAGATCACCCGCGCGATGCAGGATGAATTTTCCTGCGCCTCGCAGAACAAGGCCGAGGTGGCGATCAAGGCCGGCAAATTCAAGGACGAAATCGTGCCGGTGATCGTCAAGGGGCGGAAAGAAGACGTGACGGTCGCGCAGGACGAATTTCCCCGTTTCGGCACCACCGTCGAGGCCTTGGCCAAATTGAAGCCGGCTTTCAAGAAGGATGGCACCGTGACCGCCGGCAACGCGTCCGGCATCAATGACGGCGCGGCGGTGACGGTTTTGATGACGGCCAAGGAAGCCGCGAAGCGCGGCGTGACGCCCTTGGCGCGCATCGTGTCGTGGGCCACCGCCGGCGTCGATCCCGCCATCATGGGCACCGGGCCGATCCCGGCCAGCAAAAAGGCGCTTGAGAAAGCCGGATGGAAAGTGGGCGATCTCGATCTGATCGAAGCCAATGAGGCGTTCGCCGCGCAGGCCATCGCCGTCAATAACGAGATGGGTTGGGACATCGCGAAAGTGAATGTCAATGGCGGCGCGGTCGCGCTCGGCCATCCGATCGGCGCGTCGGGCGCGCGCATTTTCGTCACGTTGCTGCATGAGATGCAGAAGCGCGGCGCGAAGAAGGCGCTGGCCACGCTTTGCATCGGCGGTGGGATGGGAATTGCGATGTGCGTGGAAAGGTAGTTGCTAGGTGCCAGTGGCTAGTTGCTGGCGGTTTTGTTTTGCTAGCACCTAGCCACTAGCAACCAGCACCTTATTCGGGGAAGGAAATGCCAAGAACAGCCGTTGTCACCGGGGGTACGCGCGGAATCGGCGCCGCCATCAGCGAGGCCTTGCACAGGGCCGGCTATAAAGTCGCCGCCGTTTATCACGGCAACGAGGATGCGGCGGCCGCTTTCACCAAGCAAACCGGCGTGCCGCATTTTAAGTTCGATGTCGGCGATTACGCGGCCTGCGAAGAAGGATTGGGCCGCATCCAGGCGGCGCTCGGCCCGGCCGAAATCCTCGTCAACAATGCCGGCATCGCTCGCGACGCTTTTTTGCACAAGATGACGCCGGATCAGTGGCGCGAAGTGTTGCGCACCAATCTCGATTCGGTTTTCAATATGTCACGCCTCGTGATCGAAGGCATGCGGGAACGCGGTTTCGGGCGCATTATCAGCATCAGTTCGATCAACGGGCAGGCCGGGCAATTGGGGCAATGCAATTACGCGGCAAGCAAGGCGGCGATCATCGGCTTTACCAAGTCGCTGGCGCTCGAATCGGCGGCCAAGGGCGTGACGGTCAACGCCATCGCGCCCGGCTATATCGACACCGAGATGATGCGGACGATCCCCGAGGAGGTGATGGAAAAGATCGTCGCCAAGATCCCCGTGCGGCATCTGGGCAAGCCGGAGGACGTCGCGCGCACGGTTCTGTTCCTTGCTTCCGACGAGGCCGGTTTCGCCACCGGCGCGACCTTCACCGTCAATGGCGGGCAGTATTTGGCTTAGAGCATTCGCCGTTTGAGCGGGATCGTTTCCGGCAGGGACGGTCTGTCCCCCTCCCGCTTGCGGGAGGGGATAGGGGAGGGCTCTCGAAACGGGCACGATGTTTTGCTGAGAAAGGACAGGCCATGATATATCTGAAGAAAGGCCTGTCCTTTATGTCTTGCAGCTCTCCCCCAACCCCTCCCGCAAGCGGGAGGGGGGCCTGCCTGCCCGGCTTGACTGATTGATTTTATAAAATCGAAGTTTGCACTAGGATCGCGGCATGGATAAGGCGCGCGGCAATCTCGTTCTTTATATGATGGGGCAGGTGTGGCGCTATGCCGGCGCGGAGCGCGGGCGCGTGGCGCTCGATTACGTTTTGCTGACCATTGCCTATTCGATCCTCGCCTTGCAGCCGGTGGCGCTGGCGAATTTGATCGACGCGGCGCAGAAAGGCGGGCCGGGCGCGTTGCATAAGGCGCTCGGGTGGGCGGCGGCTTACGGCAGCACCATCGTCGCGTTCTGGGTTTTCAATTACCCGGCGCGGGTTTTGGAGCGGCGCACCGCCTTCGCGGTGTCGCATAATTTCATCGGCGCGATGTATCGGATGGTGACCGAGATGCCGTTGCGCTGGCATCAGGATCATCATTCGGCCGACGTCATCAGCCGGGTCAACAAGGCCAACGGCGCGCTCTACGGCTTCGCGCAGGGCCAGTTCATGCTGTTTCAATTGGCGGTGCGCTTTATCGGCAGCGTCGCGGCGCTTACCTGGTATTCGTGGCCGACCGCCTGCGCCGCACTCGGCGTCAGCGTGGTCATCGCCTTCACCATCCGCTTTTTCGACCGCCGCATCGTGCCGCTGGTCGTGCGCACCAACGAGGCCGGGCATCGGCTCGGCGCCGGCGTGCAGGATTATATCGGCAACGTGGTGACGGTTTTGGCACTGCGCCTCGAAGGCGACACCGGCGATGAGATCAGCCGCCGCTTCATGGCGCTCAAACCCTCTTTGTGGCCGGAAATTTCCATCAGCGAATCCAAATGGGCGACGGTCGGGTTCCTTTTGATCGGCTCGCAGGCGGCTTTGGTCGGCGGCTATATCGCCTTTGCCCTGCGCCGCGGCACGCCGCTCGACATGGGCGCGGTGGTCGCCATTTTTCAGTGCCTGACGGTGGTCAATCTGATGTTTTTTCAATCGATGGTGACGCTCGACGGGTTGATGCGCCAGAACGCCGATATGCGCAGCGTCGAGAACCTGATCGCCGATCACGCGCGGCGTGGCAAAAAACCCGCGGCCGAGGCGGCGCGGGCGTGGCGGCAGATCCGCATCGAGGGCTTGTCGTTCACCCATCGCGAGGGCGAGGACGTGCTGCATACGCTGCGCGGCGTCGATCTTTCCATCGCCGCCGGCCAACGCATCGCCCTGATCGGCCTGTCCGGCGCGGGCAAGACCACGCTGCTGACCCTTTTGCGCGGGCTTTACGAGCCGGCGGCCGGGCGGCTTGCCATCGACGGCGAAAGCTATGGCGATCTCAAGCCGTTGGCCGGTTTCACCACGCTGGTGCCGCAGGATTGCGAGATTTTCGAGAACAGCATTCTTTATAATCTCACGCTCGGCACCAACGTGCCGGAGGAGGCGGTGCGCGAAGCGATGGCGGTCACCACGTTCGATTCCGTGGCGGCGGCCTTGCCGCACGCGCTCGCGACCGATATTCGCGAGCGCGGCGTGAATTTATCCGGCGGCCAGAAACAGCGCCTCGCGCTCACGCGCGGCTTGCTCGCGGCGCGCGATTCGTCGTTGCTGTTGCTCGACGAGCCGACCTCGAGTGTCGATCTCGCCACCGAGGCGGCGATTTTCGACCGGCTTTTTTCCGCCCGCCGCGACAAGGCGATTGTCGCCTCGGTGCATCGGCTCCATCTTTTGCCGCGTTTCGATCATATCGTCTTGATGCAGGACGGCACGATTGTGGAGCAGGGCGGGTTTGCCGAATTGTTGGCGCGGCGCGGCGATTTTTATGCGCTGTGGCAGAAGCATTTGGCGCAAGGCGGGGGCCAGGATTCGGAGATCGACCATGTCGGCGAGCCGAATGCCGCGTAAATCGAAGACAAAGCCGGCGGCCGCGCGCGCGCCGGTCGCGACCGCCGTGCAATCCCGCCGCTATCCCGAACGGCCAATGGCCGGGATCGGGGTCGTGATCTGGCGCGGCGATAAAGTGTTGCTGGTCAAGCGCAAGAATGCGCCGCGCGTGGGCGAATGGGGCCTGCCGGGCGGCGCGCAAAAAATCGGCGAAACGATCATGGAAGCGGCGGTGCGCGAGGCGCGCGAGGAAACCGGGCTCGACATCGCACCGCTCGGCATCGTGACGGCGCTTGACGCCATCACGCGCGACAGGGCGGGCAAAATCGAATATCATTATACTTTAATCGAGATTGCCGCCGAGGCCGGGCGCGACGAGGAAGGCGGCCAGAAGGCGCGCGCCGGGTCGGATGTATCCGAGGTGCGGTGGGCGCGTTTGGACGAAGTGGAAAAACTTTGCGCTTGGCCCGAGGTCGCGCGGGTCGTCAGGTTGTCGCTTTTGCAGCGGGCTTTGTAGGATGAAAAAATTCTTTTTGCGCAATTACCAATGGCCGCAAGGGCTCGGCGAAGCCGCGCGCGACCTTATCGCCGGCCCGCACCGGCATGACGTTCTGGAGGCGGCGATCCGCGATTCGCATGAGAAAGTGATTTAAATGCAATCTTTAATTCGTTAACTAACCACGATTCACAAATTGACAATTTGCGAATTATTTGTTTGAAATCGCAGTTACTCGAAAATTGATCGTCAAGATATATTGTTCAGGAACCTTTTATGCCAAATCCATCTAGCCCGGAGGAACAGGCCCAGCTGTCGCAGAAAGTGCTGGCCGCCATCGAACACCGATTTGGCCCTATCAACAGCATCCGCTTGCGCCGTTTTTGGTCCGTGCGACCGAAACCGCTTCCGGAAATGCTGTATATGTTGTTACTGGATCCCGCGATAGTTCTGCTTGATCCGGAGAATCGGCAACTCAGAGAGGATTTGCCGACCATTCTTGGAACGACAGCCGAAGAGCTATACAGCCTGAAATCTGCTTTATTCGAAAATGGCCATTCGGCCGGCGCGGAACATGTCCTAATCGATCGAGAACTTGAGGCGCGCGAAGAATTCGCGGCTCACTCGTGCTACTGGGTGCCGCATCCGCCCGGACGCCTGCCTATGTTTATGCCTCCGGGGCATCAGCCGGCTGTTCCTGTCGATCAATTCGAGGCGCATTATTGCGACCCGGACAACAATAGAAACAAAGTTCTGCAAATGATCGAATATGCCAATGCGGCAAAAGCGGTTTTCGGCGAATTGATGTTAATGACCCAAGGGGACTGGAGCCTCGTTCGCAATGGAGAAACCCTGGGCCCGATTTTCACTGTTGGGGAATCCTATTTTATTAATCCAACATTGTCGATCTGCGATGCGGCGGTTGAACCCGCGGTCGGTGCTATTATAGAGGGCCGTATTTTCTCCAATAACCCTTATCGCCGATTATCTTTGATCTTTGGCTTTATGGAAGCCAAAAGGACCGGGGGCGTCGATACGGTTTCATTTTATCTGTTTCCGCGTCATCGCGATAAGATCGAGTCCATTAAAATTCTTTATGCAACGCAAGGGCATTTTATCGCCTTTGCGGGCGAGCCGTCGGCCGATACTAGGCCGCTCGAGCCCCAACATCTCGACCATGTTACCCGCGGCCAAGATGCAAAACGAACCATGAGCTTTATATACTCTTATTCCATGGATTTGTGACGGGTCGACCGGCGGCGCTGCCGACAGGATTTAAACGCCCTCCGCGCCAAACCTGTCCTTGGCGGCGCGGAGGGCGCCGAAGATGGCGGCGGGATCGGCGTCGGTGCCGGCGAGGCGCTTTTGCGCGAGGATTTTCTGGAAGGAAGGGTCGTCGGCGCGCAGGAAGGGATTGGCGAGTTTTTCCTTGCCCATCAGCGCCGGCAAGGTCGGCTTGCCTTGCTTGCGTAAAGCGGCGGCTTCTTCCGCGCGCGCTTTCAGCGCCGGGTTATCCTTGTCGAGCGCCAGCGCGAACTTGGCGTTGGCTTCGGTATATTCGTGGCCGCAATAGATCAGCGTGTCGTCGGGCAAGCCGCGCAGCGCGACCAACGATTTCCATAATTGCGCCGCCGTGCCTTCGAACAATTTTCCGCAGCCGAGCGAGAACAACGTATCGCCGCAGAAGAGAGCCTTCAACTGCGGGAAATAAAAAGCGATGTGGCCGGAGGTATGGCCGTGGGTTTCGATCACACGCCCGCGCAAGGTTGAGAACGTCACCACGTCGCCGTCCTCGACGCCGCGGGCGAGGTCCTCGATGCGGCTGCGCTCCTTGGCCGGGCCGATCACCGGCGCGCCATATTCTTTCTGTAACTTGGCGTTGCCGCCGATGTGATCCTTGTGATGATGGGTATTGAGGATCAGCGACAAATGCAAATCGCGTTCCTTGAGCGCGCGCAGCACCGGCTCGGCATCGCCGGGATCGACCACCATGGCAAGGCCGATGTCGCGGTCGCCGACCAGATAGATGTAATTGTCCGCAAAAGCCGGCAGGATTTCGACGGTAAAGCTCATTTACGCGAGTTTTACCGGGTTGTGCTAAAAGAGGATTAACGTGGTGCTAGTTGCTAGTGGCTAGGTGCTAGCGATTAGGTTAACGCTTTTCCTGGCACCTAGAAACTAGCAACTAGCAACCATGTACGCCGACATCGTCGATTTACGCGAATTTTACCAGAGCCCTTTGGGCCGGACGGCGCAGCGGCTGTTGCAGGCGCGCGTGTTGCGAATCTGGCCGCGCCTGCGTGGCGAACGGGTGCTGGCGCTCGGCTATGGCACGCCTTTGTTGCGGCCGTGGCTGGAGGAAGCCGGCGCGCTTCTCGCCATGATGCCGGACGCGCAGGGTGTGGCCTATTGGCCACGAGAAGGGCCCAATCTCTCCTCCCTCGTCGATGCCTCTAACCTGCCCTTGGCCGATCAATCGATCGACCGCGCGATTCTTTTGCATGCGCTGGAAGGCGCGGAGAGCGCGGCTTCGATGCTGCGCGAGATTTGGCGGGTGCTGAAGGGCGGCGGGCGCTTGCTCTTGATGGTGCCAAACCGGCGCGGGCTATGGGCGCATAGTGACCGCACGCCGTTCGGCACCGGCCAGCCTTATTCGGCCTTCCAGTTGAAAGACACGCTGCGCGATCAGGGTTTTTTGGTCGACCGCAGTTTTCGCGCGCTTTATATGCCGCCGTCCTCCTCGCGCCTGTTGCTGCGGGCGGCGGACTTTTTGGAACGCGCCGGCGAGGTTTTGTTTCCCGGTTTCGGCGGGCTTTTGATCGTCGAGGCCGGCAAGCAGCTTTACGCGCCGTTGCCGGCAAAGCGCCGGGCCGCGCGCCATCGCCTTGTTTTGCCGCTGCCGATGCCGGCACCGGAGCCAATTCCGGCCGGGCGCGTGGTGCAAAACGCCTGAAAACACCCGCTAAAACGGGCTTTGTTGCCTTTATGGGCGCGGAAAACTTGGACTTCCGCGCATTTTTGGCCTAGTTTGGGCCTTTCGACCCTCAGACAGGTAGCCGCAAAGATGAGTCCCATGGCCCTCAAGACCGTCGCCGTCAACCCCGATAAGCAAGCCTTGGCCGACGTGCGCGCCCAGATCGACCGCCTCGACGCCGCCTTGCACGACATTCTGCGCGACCGCGCCGAGCTGATCGAGCAGGCCCGCAAATTGAAGGGCAAGCAGCATATTTACATTCGCCCCGGCCGCGAGGCGCAGATGGTGCGCGCGCTTCTGGCGCGGCCGCAGGGCCGCTTGCCGGAAGGCTTGGTCGTGCGCCTGTGGCGCGAGATGATTTCCGGCTTCACGCTGATGGAAGGGGCGATCAAGGTCGCGGTCTATGCGCCCGAAAAAGGCGCCGATTTGTGGGACCATGCCCGCGATTTTTACGGCGCCTTTACGCCCTTGGCCGAGATGCCCTCGGCCACCGCCGCCATCAAGGCGGTGCAGGCCGGCAAGGCGCAGGTCGCGGTGGTGCCGCCGCCGGCGGCGGGCGGCAAGGACGAATGGTGGCCGCTTTTGGCCGGCGACCGCAAGAACGTTTTGACGGTGTTCGCGTCGCTGCCCAACGAAATCGTCAAACCGGGGCGCGGCAACGCGCGCAAGGCGCTGCCGATGGGCCTTGTGATCGGCAAGCTTTATCCCGAACTGACCGGCGACGACCGCAGCTATCTCGCGATGCAATGCGTGCATGTGCCGGAAGGCGAGATGCGGCGCTTGCTCGGCAAGGCCGGCTATAAAGTCCGGCAGATGCTGAACCAGACCGTGGGGCGCGGCGGCTCGGCCCCGACCGCGTTCCTGGTCGAGACCGAAGGCTATGTCGGCCGCAACGACACGCGGCTTGCGCGCCTGCGCGCGATGCTGGGCAGCCGCTTGCAGCATTTGGCGCCGCTCGGCGGCTATGCGGCGCCGCTGAAATCCGGGCGGCGGTAAGCTTCTTCCATCGATGAAGGGCAGGCCGCTGGTGCCGGCACCGTAAATCATGAGCAAACCTTCCCTCGCTATCGTCGGCTGCGGCGCGTTCGGCGCCTTCATGGCAAGGCATCTGGCGCCGCATTTCGACATTGTCCTGCACGACAAAAAGAACGTCGCGCGGCTGGCTAAAACCGTAGGAGCGCGAGCCGGCGCCCTTGAGGCTGTTGCCGCATGCCAGACGATTATTCTCGCGGTGCCGGTGCAGAAAATGGGCGAGGTGCTGCGCGGCCTCGCGCCGCTGGTGAAGCCGGGCGCCCTGGTGATCGACGTCGCCTCGGTCAAGATGAAGCCGGCGGCCCTGATGAAAAAGCTTTTGCCGAAGCATGTCGATATTGTCGGCACTCATCCCTTGTTTGGCCCGCAAAGCGGTGCTGGCGGCATCAAGGGCCTCAACATCGCGGTGTGCAATATACGCGGCAAGCGCGGGCCTTGCGTCGCGCGCTTTTGCCGCGCGCGGCTCGGGCTCAACGTCCATCGGGTGACGCCGCGCCGCCACGACCGCGAATTGGCCTATGTGCAGGGCATCACGCATTTGCTGGCCAAGGTCATCGTCTATCTCGATTTGCCGCGCTTCAGCCTGACGACGCGCACTTATGAATTAATGCACGAGGCCGCCGAGTTTATCCGCTACGATTCGGACGAATTGTTCCGCGCCATCGAGCGCGAGAATCCCTTCACCGGCAAGGCCAAGCGCGAATTTTTCGCCTCGGCCCACAAGCTCGAAAAAAAGTTACGGCGTCGGTGAAACCGGCGCGCTCGCCGCAGGCAGCGAAGGCGCCATCGGCGCCGGCGCGGCGATTGCCGGGGACGGGGAAGCGGCGGTTGCGGGGAGCGGCGCCGCCGGCGCCGGCGTTGCCCAGCTCAGCGCCGGGTAGTCGAACACCTTGACCGGGCCGAGAAACAGCCCGTCCCATTGCACCGTGATCGGCACCGTGATGCCCTCGGTGCCGCCGATCTCCACCGGCTTGGCGAACAGCTTCAGGGCTTGGTCGAGCATGCCGGCGTCGCGCGCGGGGATCTCGCCGTGATCCATCAGCGCCTTGATCACCACGTCCTGATGGCCGATGCGGCTCAGGAAGGCGCCTTCGGGTTGCAGGTCGTCGTCGGGATCGAGCGCGCCCTTGGCGCGGAACAGCAAGGGACCCCAATCGAGGTCGAAACGGTCGAAATCGACCAGCCCGCCGGCCGCGCTCCACGCGGCGACCGATTCCTTCTTGCGCGGATCGGGCACCGCGCCCATCACCCGCAATTCGAGCGCGAGCTTTTCGACCGTGCCGCCGAACGGCGTCACGAGGTCGGACGGCAGGGCAAGATCGGCGGCGCTGCTGGCCAGCGTGAGGCCGGCTTCCTTGGCGGTCGTCGGTTGCGCCGGCGGCCGCGTCATTGTGAGCGCGAGCGTGCCGGCGGCGAAGAACGGCTTTTGTGCGAAACGCGCCTCTGCGCCGGCGATGCCGAGACGCAAAAGCCGCCAGTCGCCTTCTTGATCGAGATCGACCGCGCCGACGGCGTTTTTGGCGGTGACCGTCAGCGCGCCGGCGCCGCCGAACGGAATGGCGATGTCGAAACCGTGCGCCGAGGTGACTTTCAGTTTGTGCCAGCGCCACGGCAGGGTCGAAAGGTCGAGCCCGTCGCTATGGATGCGGACGCCGTCGGCATTTTGCAAAACGAAGTTCGCGAAATGAAGGGTCAGGCGGCGCGGGAAGCCCGTGGCCGCGCGCCCCGTATACTGCACGCTGTAACCGGCTGGGCGGTGGGCGACGATCCAGCGGTCGATGAAGGTGCTATATTGCGTGGCGGCAACGGTCCATACGAACCACCAGATGAGCATCATCGCCGCCAGCATGACGGCGGAGGCGAGGGCGGTGCGGCGCAGGGCGATTTTGTCGAGCGGCATGGGCGAAAGCTAGGGCCTTTTCTTAGCGGGCGTAAGCGAGCTTAGAAAACGCCGTGTCCCCGCGAAAGCGGGGATCCAGCACTATAGGCCCGCGATCCTCAAGGGCGTCTTAATGATGGCGGCAAAACGGGAATAGGGGGGAGAAGCGGGATCATCGGGGCCGGGACGCCGGATCGATACGCAATCGAAACCGTATCGAAACTGGGGCGCCCCGGCGGCCAACGCCTGAAGGCGGGCGGATGGGCCTCGCCCGTTCCGGCCCGCCTTTTCTCTACTCTAGGCGGGCCAAAACTAGACAAAGCGGGCCCGCCAAGTCAACGATATGTTCTTGGTATGTTCAATTAAAATTCGATCGCTAAAAAAACTTGCCGATCAAGGGTTTTATGGAGATCGGGGGCCTTAAGAAACCGGCTTCGCGACCAAATCGACGGTGACGTCCACTTCATAGGCGACCACGTTGTCGTCGCCCCAGCGGCCTTCGCCGACGCCGAACTGGTTGCGGATCAGGGCGGCGCTGCCCTTGATGCGCCAATCCTTGCCGTCCGGCATCATGGTGAAAGGCAGGACGATGGGTTGCGTGACGCCCTTGATGGTCAATTGGCCTTGTGCCTCAAAGGAGCGCGCGCCGGTCCGGTCGATCGAGGATGCTACGAAATGCGCGGCCGGGAAATGCTTGACGTCGAACCAGTTTTCGCCCGGCAGGGCGGCGTCGCGCTCGTCGTTGCCGGTGGTGGCGCTGGCCATATCGATGGTCGCCTCGATGGTGCCCTTTTCCGGATGGGCGGGATCGAAATCGACCGTGGCGGTGAATTTTTTGAATTGCCCTTCGAAGGTCGTGTTGCCTGCCATGCCGGTGAAGCCGAGGTGGCTATCGGCATAATCGATGACCCAGCTTTCGGCGCGGGCGGGGCGCGCCGCGCCGAGCAGCAGGGCGGCGATGCAGAGCGTCAGGGCAAAGTGTTTCATCGCCCGCCCTGCAGGCGGATCAGCCAGCCGGCCCAAACCGCCGGCATCATGCGCAGAAGGACGTCGTCACGGTCCCACCAGTGATGCTTCAACGCGGCGGCGATGTGGATGACCAGAAGCACCGCGAGAATCCATGCGCCGGCGCTATGCGCGGCGGCGAAGGCGTGGCCGAGGGATTTTTTGTCGGCCACCGGCAGCGCCGGCAGGATCGGCAGATTAGGCCACGGAATCACGCCATAGAGCATGGTCGGCAGGTTCATGGTCGAGGCCGAGACGATGGCCCAGCCCAGAAGCGGCATGCCGATGATAAGGATGTAAAGCAGGGCATGCGAGGCGTGGGCGGCGAATTTTTCCCAGGTTTTCATTGTGGCCGGCAACGGCGGCGGCGGGTTCACGAGCCGCCACAGCAGGCGCAGGACGCTGAGGATCAAAATGGTGATGCCAATCGATTTATGCCATTGGAACAAGGTGAATTTAAGGTCCGCGCCCTTGGGCAAGCTGGTCATGGTCCAGCCGATCGCCAGCATGGCGAGTATGGCGAGGGCGATCAGCCAATGCAGGATTATGGCGACGGTATCGTAACGCTTGTAAGAAGAGAGGGCTTGCATCGACTTTGATTCACTCCACCTTGTCGAACTCGGCTTCGATTTGCAGCGTCACCTTGTTGCCGACCAGCGGCACGAGGTTGCTGAGGCCGTATTGCGCGCGGTCGAAACTGCCGGTGGCGCTGAAGCCGATCACCTTCTTGTTGTCCATCGGCCGTGCGCCGGCGCCGATCAGCGTGACGTCGAGCGTCAATTGGTGGGTGACTCCCAGTAGCGTGAAGTCGCCGGTCACCGTGCCGGTGGTGGGCCCCGTGCGGGCGATCTTGGTCGAGCGGAAGGTGGCGCGCGGGAATTTGATGACGTTGAACCAGTTCTCGGTGCGTAAAATCTCGTCGAGCTTGGGATCGTTGGTGTCGATGCTGTTGGGATAAACGGTTACATCCAGCGCGCTTTTTTCCGGCGTGGCGCTGTCGAAGGCGAGCGTCGCCTCCATCTTGTCGAAACGGCCGGTGAAGTGCGAGAAGCCGAGATGATCGATTTTAAAGGTGATGCTGGCGTGGTTAGGGTCGAGCTGGTAGGTGCCGGACGGCATTTTGCCGATGTCGGCGCCGGCGTCGGCCAGCGCGTGCGGCACCGCGACAAGGGCGAACAGGGCCAAGGCCGGCAGGATGAAGCGTAAGCGGGACATGGGACGTCTCGTCGGGAAGGAACGGCAAACTAGCAAAACCCCGGCGGTTTCGCACGGGCTTTCGCTCTATGCAAGCGGCTTGCGGCGGAATTAGGGCGGCGAAAGCTAAACAATGCCGGCTCGCTTGCCCTCGGGCCGGCGCGCGCGCTACAAAAACGGACTTCTCCCGCCGTTTGACCGAAAGGCCGGCATGACGCCTTCCTATCCGATGTTGAGCCGCTATGTGGTTCCGGACCTGCCGGAGGCCGAGGCCATTTTGCCTTACCTGCGTCGCATCGACGCCAACCGCTGGTACACCAATTTCGGGCCCTTGGTGACGGAATTCGAGCGCCGGCTGTTGGCGTATGTGCGGGCGCGCGATGCGGTAAAGGGCGCGCCGGCTTTGCATCTCACGACGCTCGTTACCGGCTATCACGCGCTTCTGATCGGCCTGCACGTGTTGCGCCTGCCAAAGGGCGCGCGCGTGCTGGCGCCGGCGGTGACGTTCCCGGCTTGCCCCCTGGCCATTCGCCATGCCGGTTGCGAGCCTCTGCTGGCCGATGTCGATGCGGGCGGCTGGCAGTTGACGCCGGCCATCGCCCGGCGCGTGGCGGCACAGACAAAAATCCACGCGGTGATGCCGGTCGCGGTCTATGGCGTGCCGGCCGATGCCGAAGCGTGGGACGCGTTTGCCGAGGAAACCGGCATTGCCGTCATCATCGACGCGGCGGCGGCCTTGGAGGCGCAGGCGATCCCGCGCCGCGGACTCGTTGCCCACAGCCTGCACGCGACCAAGCCGTTTGGCATCGGCGAGGGCGGCGTCCTGGTCGCGCGCGACCCGGCCTTGATCGCGGAGGCGCGGCGCATCGCCAATTTCGGCACCGAGGAGCGCATCACCTTGCAGGACGGCAGCAACGCCAAGATGAGCGAGTTCCATGCCGCCGTTGCCCTCGCCCAGCTCGACCGCTGGGGCGAGGTGAAGAGGCGCCGCCACGCGATGCTGGGGCGCTATCGCGCGGCGGTCGAAAAGATTGGTGGCGGGCTGGGTTTTCAGCAAGGGCTTGAGCGTGCGACCCCCAGCGTGGTGATGCTGAAGGCGCCGACGGCATGCGCCGACCAAGTCATCGCCTTTGCGCAGGCGCGCGGCGTTTGCGCCCATCGCGTTTACCTGCCGCCGCTTTATCGCCATCCGCATTTTGCCGATGCTGCCGTTGCCGATGCCGAGGGCCGCGTTTTGCCGGGCGCGGCGGCGCTCGCGGAAAAAGCCGGCGCGCTGACAGCCAGCGAGGATTTGCTTGGCACTTTGTTCGGCCTGCCGTTCCATGCATTGTTGACGGATGGCGACATCGCTTATGCGATGCAGGTGCTGGGCGAGGCGCTGGCGGCGGCGCAAAATCCCGGCACCAAAGCCGCCCGCAAAATCCCGGCCTGATTCCATGGACACAATCGACAGCATCGTGATCGGCGCGGGCGTGGTGGGGCTTGCGGTGGCGCGCGCTTTGGCGCTCATGGGGCGCGAGGTTTTGATCCTCGAAGCCGAAAGCGCCATCGGCAGCGTGACCAGCGCGCGCAACAGCGGCGTCATCCATGCCGGGCTTTATTACCGGCCCGGAAGTTTCAAGGCGCGCTTTTGCGTGAAGGGGCGCGAGATGCTTTATGCCTACGCGCAGGAGCGCGGCATCGCCCATAAAAACTGCGGCAAGCTGGTGGTGGCGACCCATTCCGACCAGGTTGAGCGCTTGCGCGCGCTTAAAGCCAATGCCGAACGCAACGGTGTCGGCGGCTTGCGGCTTTTGATGCCGGCGGAGGCAAAAGAACTGGAGCCGCAGCTTTTCTGCGCGGCGGTTTTGCATGTGCCGCACAGCGGCATCGTCGATCAGCACGCCTATTTGCTGGCGCTGCTCGGCGATGCCGAGGCGGCCGGCGCGACGCTGGCTTTGCAGGCGCCGGCCGCCAGCGCCGAAGTGACCGACGACGGTTTTACGGTTACGGCCGGCGGTGCGGCGAAAACGCAGATCGCCTGCCACACCTTGATCAACGCCGCCGGGCTCGGCGCGCAGGATTTCGCGCGGCGGCTCGGCGGCTTCGATGCGGCCGCGATCCCGCCGCGTGTTTTGGCCAAGGGCAGTTATTTCAGCTTGGCGGGAAAGTCGCCGTTTCAGATGCTGATTTATCCCCTGCCGGCGCCGGGCTCGTCGGGCCTGCACGCGTCGTGCGATCTCGGCGGGCGCCTGCGCTTCGGGCCCGATGTCGAATGGGTCGAGGCGATCGATTACCATGTCGATCCCGCGCGGCGGCCGATGTTCGAGGATGCCGTGCGGCGCTACTGGCCGGGCTTGCCTTTGAACGCGTTGCAGCCCGATTTCGCCGGCGTTCGGCCGAAATTGGCGCGCGCCAGCCCGCATGACAGCGATTTCGTGGTACAGGATGTGCGCGCCCACGGCATTCCGCGCCTTGTGAATTTATTCGGCATCGAATCGCCGGGATTGACGGCGTCGTTGGCCTTGGCGGAGCATGTGGTAAGGGTGGCGGGGTAAGAAGTTTACCTTAAAGTACGGCGTCATTCCGCAAAATTTTCTCTCCCTTCGCGTGAGCGAAAGGAGAGAAAATTTATGCGGAATCCAATTTTGTTTTTATCTGTTCGAATAATAAATCGGATTCCGCATCCCGGCCTCGGCCCTTTGGGGCCTCGGCCTCGTGCGGAATGACGGTCCTGTTTTTGTGCGTCTTGCTTTTATTTGTTCGCTTCCCGCACCAGCCGTTGCGTGGCGGCTTCGAGGCCGTCTTCGAGGCGTTTCATCATTTCGGCGCGCGGCAAACCGGGCGGGATCGGCGGCAGGAATTCGACCGTGACGGTGCCGGGCTTTTTGACGAAGCTGTTGCGCGGCCAGAAGACGCCCGAATTGAGCGCCATCGGCACCACCGGCACGTTCAGGGCTTCATACAAAGCGCCGACGCCGCCTTTGTAGGGGCGATACGCATCGGGCGGAAGGCGCGTGCCTTGCGGGAAAATCACGAGTTTGCGGCCTTCGGCGGCGACTTCGCGCGCGGCTTTCAGCATCTGGGCCAATGCTTGCGCACCTTTCGCGCGGTCGATGGCGACCACGCCGGATCGCGCCAAATACCAGCCCCAGATGGGGATATAGACAAGATTTTTCTTCAAAACCACGGCCGGATCGCCGAACAACAGATGCAGCTTGAAGGTTTCCCATGCCGATTGGTGCTTCGAGGCAATGATGGCCGCGCCCTCCGGCACGTTTTCCCAACCGACGACTTTATAGTCGAGACCGCCGATCGCGCGTTCGATCCATGCGACGTGCCGCAGCCACAGATGCACGGTGAATAAAACGCCGCGGCGCGGCAGGAGAAGGGTCGGCATCATCACGAGTGAGAGAATCGCCGTCCAGCCGTAAAGCGCCGCGTTGAACAAAAGCGCGCGCAGCCACGTTTTCATGCCGGCCTCAGCCACAGGTAAAACCGCGCCCATAAATATTTTTCGTATTCGGTGACCAGGAGCCGCGCGGTGCCGGGGCGTTGATACCAGTCGCTTAGCTTGACGCTTTCCGGCGCCACCGGCGAGGGGATGATGTGCGCGCCCGGCAGGATCGCGTGGAAGATCAAAAGGCTGCGCGGCATGTGGTAATCGGCGGTCACCAGCTGCAGCGAGCGGAATTTCTCGATGTCCATCCACGCCAGCGTTTCCTCGGCATTGCCGAACGTGCTTTCGGCCGCGTGGCCCAGAACGACGCAGCATTGACGCAAGGAAGGCGGCAATTGCGCGCGGTCGAGCAAGCCATCGAGCGTCAGGCCCTTCGGCACGCCGGAGATCAAAAGCTTCTTGCCGCGTCCCTGTTTCAAAAGCTCGATGCCGGCCTTAATGCGCTCGCTGCCGCCGGTCAACACGACAATCGCGTCGGTGCGGGTGCCGTCCGGCGCCGCCACATAGGTATCGACTTGGTGGACGAAGGCGACCAGGCCGAGCAGCCATAAGCCGGCCACGAGGGCTATCAGCAGGATGAAAATACGCAGTTTCCGCATCGTCTATGCCGTGTGCAGAAGGGCGAACACGGTGTGCCGCGCCGCCAGCACCGCAGCGCCAATGGCCGCCAGCGGTACGAGGATCAGCAAGAGGATCAATTCCACCTCGCGCCACAGCGGCATCGCCCCAAGATCGATGACGTGGCGCAGCGCGAACAGCAGCGCGGCGAGGCTGAGGAGGGCCAGCACGAAGCCGAGCGCCGCCGCCCCGCGCGCGAGGCGCAAGGCGTGATACTGAAAATGGCCGGCGATGGCCGCGTCGCTGGCGCCCATGATGTGCAGCAGGGTGACGGTTTCACGCTCGGTCGCCATCACCGCGCGGCAGATCAGGCCGATGGCGATGACGAGGGCGAGGCCGGTCAAGACGATCATCACCCCCGCCAGCACCGCGAGGCTCTTGATGAATTGGGCGACGTCGCCGAGCCATGCGGCCTGGTCCTCGACTTGCGCGCCCGGCGCTACCGGCTTGAGTTTCGCTTCGAGCGCATCGGCCGTGAGCGCTGCGCCGGGCGCGCGCTGCACGTCGATCAGGGCCGGCAGCGGCAATTTGGCGATCAAATCGGGATCGGAAATCCACGGCTTCAAAAGGCGGGCAATGTCGGCGTCCGACAAAGGCGCCGCGCGCGCGACGCCCGGCACCGCGCGCAACACCGCGAGGGCTTGATCTATGCGGCTGTCCTGCGAGGTCGCGGATTCGTCGGCCGGGGCCGGGATTTCGACCGTCAGCCGGCCCTGCAAATCCTCGCCGCGCGTGAGGCCGAGGCTCGACAACCCGGCCTCGGCCGCCATCGCGAAGGTGGCGATATAGACCATGATGACAGTGATGGCGACGAACAGCCGGCCCAGCCTTTGGTAGCGAAAGGCCGGCGCGAACAGGCGTTCGGTTCCGGCCATGCTCACGCCGCCTTGGCCGCCGGCGGGATCAGGCGGCCGCCCTTGAGGCGCAGGGCCGGCTTGCCGAAACGCTCGACCAGGTGTTGCTGGTGGCTGGCCAGCAACACGGCGGTGCCGGTCTTGTTGATCTCGACGAACAGGTAAAGCAACTTGATCGCGGTTTCGTCGTCGATGTTGCCGGTTGGCTCGTCGGCCAAAAGCAGTTTCGGCTTATGCACGACGGCGCGGGCGATGGCGGCGCGCTGCTGCTCGCCGCCGGAAAGCTCGGCCGGCTTGGCCTCCAGCCGGTCGCCGAGGCCGACCCACGCCAGCAATTCGGCGGCGTGGCGGCGCGTGTAATCCTCGCGCACACCCGCCAGTTTCAGCGGCAGCGCCACGTTTTCCAGCGCCGAGAGATAAGGGACCAGGCGGAAATCCTGGAACACCACGCCGATCTTGCGGCGGCAGTCGGTCCATTCGGCGCGGTCGAGGCCGGCGCTGTCGCGGCCGAACAGCATGATGGTGCCTTCGCTCGGCTTTTCGGCGCCGTAGATCAGGCGCAGGAGCGAGGATTTGCCGGCGCCGCTCGGCCCGGCCAGAAAGGCGAAGCCGCCCGGCGGTAAATGAAAACTAATGTCGGCCAGCGCCGGATGGCTGGCGCCGTAATCGAGGCTCACATGGTCGAAGCTGAGGAACATGGGCCTCAGCATAGGAATATTCGTGCGGGGGATAAAGGGGAAATGGCGGGCTTTGCCTTACGTTTATTTTCACGCAAAAGGGCGAAAAGAGCCGTCATTCCGTACAAGCCCATGCTCCGATTTTCGGGGCATGGGCGCGGATGCGGAATCCGATTTATTTTTATTGGAATGGAAAACAAATCGGATTCCGCATACCCCGCCGCAAATCGCGCCGAAACGATCGTCTTCGTGGGAAAGACCCGTCGATTTGCCGCGGGGTTGCGGAGTGACGGGCTCTTAAGGGCTTATCCCCATTCCTTATTTTTGCCCGACTTTGTGCCCATACTGGTACAGTCGATGGCCGCCGCTTGCAGCGGGCGGCCGAGGTTCCTATAAAGCCGCAGCGATGATCGTTTCCT
>DATKSH010000175.1:0-3281 GCA_035531735.1 Alphaproteobacteria bacterium | reverse complement strand
TGAACCGCGGGTCGCCGACATATTTTTGCAGATCCGCATAAGCGAGCTTTTTCGCCTCGATCATGACGTGCAGAGCGTCGACGGAATTCTGGCCGTATTGCTTGAGCGGGAACTGCGCCATGATATTCAACATCTCGAGCGCCGTGATGCCCTGACCGTTGGGCGGCAGCTCACTGACGGACCAGCCGTGATAGTCTATCGAGAGCGGTTGCACCCACTGGCTCGAGAACTCGGCCAAGTCCGCAAGCGTCATGGCGCCGCCCTCGCGCTTCGAGAACTCCACGATTTTGTGCGCTAGCTCGCCTTCGTAAAACGCCCTGCGACCGCCCTTGGCGACGCGCTCCAGGGAACGCGCCAGGGATTCGTTGCGGAATAGCTCGCCGACCTGAGGCGAATGCCCATCGATCAAATAGACTTTCGCGGCGCTAGGACTCGCCCGCAGCGATTGCGCCGCATTCGCCCAATACGCGGCCGCCCACTCCGGAACCGGAAACCCCTCGCGCGCGTAACGAATCGCCGGCGCCAGAACCCGATGAAAATCGAGATGTCCGAAGCGCGCGAGCAGTTTTGCCCAACCATCGACGACTCCAGGCACGGTCACCGAATCGATCCCGTGCGCAGGCATGGTTGTGACGCCCTTGCTTCGCAGATACGCGGGCGTCAGGCCTCGCGGCGACCAGCCGCTTGCATTCAGTCCGTACAATCCGCCGGTCTTGGCGTCGTAGACAATGGCGAAAAGATCGCCTCCCATGCCGTTCATCATCGGCTCGACGACACCCATGACCGCGTTTGTCGCAACGGCGGCATCAACCGCGTTGCCTCCTTCAGCGAGAATTTGCGCTCCAGCCTGAGCCGCCAACGGGCTCTCCGCGGCGACGATCCCGTACCGTGTCGTCACCATTGAACGGGTCTGCGCGCGGTCGAGCGCGTTCGCCGGCACGGCAATGCAGAGCAACGCTGCCGCGAACAATATGGCCGTACCGGGGGGATTCCATTTCATACCGGGCTCCTGCGGGTTCGCGCCCTATCCGGCAATTGCATTCCAAGCGTGGCTAACGGGCTATCGATCGCCGACACGTCCGCCTCCGGCCTGATTTGCGCGAACGGTCAAATTCAAAGCCAATTGCCGAATCGCGGGAAGATTGCCCCAAAGGCTGGCCTGCGGCAGAAAATCTATTTGATCGCCGAATTTCGTAGGTTTGCACAGACGAACCGTGATCCTATGCAGCCGTAAATGGGTCAAAACCTCGGCGATCGATATGGCCGCAAACGGAACGACCTCTTCGGTTCGTCCTTTTCGAATCTTCAAGTGGTCTCCGCAATCCATCACCTGGTCGGCGAGCCGGTGAACCGGCGTTTTCCAAAGGAAATACGCCCAAAACGCGCTCAAGATGCACAGCGGAATCAAATTGATCGCCGGGCGCCGCCAAAGATTGCCGTTCAACACCGAAGGAACGGCCACGTACGCGATCAAGGCCGCGGCACTGAGCCAAAATCCGCGCTTCAACATCGCGGTGTCCTTGAACGAGATGACTTGCACGATCGCTCGAATGGCAGCACGCCTGCGACGGCGGCGATCCCTCTCACCGCCGCGCCTCGGCCCCGGATCCCCGCCGCGCGCTAATCGCGGTGACCCCAACGCCAGGCCGGCGGTTCACCCTTGGCATAACAAATCAACACCAAGAGCACGGACATGACCGAAAGAACGCATAAGAACGCCGTCAGATGATGCGGCGCCAACCGTAGAGCCGCAACGGCGACCGCAAGCAGCCAAACCAAAAACACCGCCCAACCTTGCCAGGTCTGAGGAGGGCCCCAACCCCACCCGTAGCGTTTCGCCGGAAACCAGTATCGCGTCTTTTGATCCGTGCGTTCGGCTCGCGACATGTGCGCAATAACTACAGCAAACCCAAAATTTCCACAACCCCGCGCGCCGCGCCGGCAGTTGCGCCGGCGTCCGCCCGATCGAGCGCCGGCCAGGTTAACTTGGACCTGGCCGGCGCTCGAATATTTTCAATTGCTCATTTTGCCGCGGCCGGCTTCTTCGTCAATGCCTGCGCGAAACGCTGCGACGCAAACCCGAACAGAGCGCCGATCGCCATCGAAACGACGATCAAGACCAGCGGATTGGCGAAAGATACGGACGTGAGATTCTCCAATGGCCCGGTGGATGGGGCGACCGACGGCTGGTGGAGCGCATACGCGACGAACGCGGCATAACCGTAGACGTTTGCGGGAACCACCGACAAGGAGTCGATGGAAGCCGCAATGACCAGGCAGAAAACCGTCACACCGACGACGATTGCCGTCCATACCACGCCCAAAGCCGGCATTGGGACGTGCACGATGATCATGAATGCGACCCACGCGACCAAGGCGCCATAGGCCGTGCCGGTGATGGTCTTGGCGAGCGCCTTGCTATCGGCGCCGGCGTGAAAAAAACACCCCCAAGCGATAAAACCCGCCCAAACGAGGAGGAAACCGCTGAGTGGCCCGAGCGCAAAATACGCCCAAATAGCCCCGAGAATTCCGATGCTTAATGACAACGCAGTTAATTGTGCCATGGCTCAACTCCAAATGTTTACGAGATGCTGTTTATGTTGCAGCGGCGGTTTGAGTCTGCTAGCCGCTCGATTATCGTTTGCTCGCCCGCCGACGGTACCATGGTGCGAAAAATTTGACCACTACCGGGATCTGCCGCCGGTGCCGCTCAAGTCGATTCCTCCGGCGAGGTGAGATGGTCGTACAGTGCTGCCATCTTCACGCCCTCGCCGGCATCGGCGAGTTTCTTCTGCAGATCTGCTTTATGCAGATTCGCGCGATCCCGCTCGTGCGCGCAAATCACCGCCCCGCGGTGCCGAACTCGTGCCGCACTGGCGAAAAGCCGGCCGCGCCGTCAAAGATTCGGCACGGTTTGAGCCTTGGCCCGTGAGGCGTCCGCCGGATTGGGTATGCCCTTCGCGGCTTGAATGAGTTGCGCCGCCGACAGAGCTCCCTCGAGGGCCAGCGACGGACTGTAGGCGGTCACGGTGAATCGCGTCACTAAACGATCCTCGGGCAGTGCACCGCCGTTCGCCGTGTAATGGTCTTCGGTCACGATCGCGACTCCGCAGCGGCCGATCTCGAATCGGAACTCGTCGGGCGGCTTCTGCAGAGCGATATTTTCCCGGGCCGAGTTGGCCAAGTTCAACCCGCCGAGGCCGCCGAATAGGCCGCGACGATTGCATGGATCGCCGACCTGAACGCTGCCGCCGTTCTGCCATCGCCAAGTGGGAGAATCC
>DATKSH010000174.1:0-4599 GCA_035531735.1 Alphaproteobacteria bacterium | reverse complement strand
TTATCGCCTGCGGCGGCTATGGCTGTCGGAAGCCGAGGAAACCGGCTTTTACGCCGGCTTCGCCAACGAGGGCATCTGGCCCTTGTGCCACATGGCCTATGTCAAGCCGCGCTTCCGCGCCTCCGATTGGGAGATGTATCAGGCGGTCAACCGGAAGTTCGCCGACGCCATCTTGGCCGAAGCCAAGTCGTCCTCGCCCATCGTCTTCATCCAGGATTATCATTTCGGCTTGCTGCCCAAGCTGGTGCGCGAGAAATTGCCCGACGCGCTCATCATCCTGTTCTGGCATATCCCGTGGCCGAACAGCGAAACCTTGGGCATCCTGCCGTGGCGCAGCGAATTTTTGGACGGCATGCTGGCGGCCGACATCGTCGGCTTCCATACCCAGTTCCATTGCAACAATTTCCTCGACTGCGTCGATACCCATATCGAGGCGCTGATCGACCGCGAGCACGACACCATCCGCCGCGGCAACGACCTGTGCATGGTGCGGCCCTACCCGATTTCGATCGCGTGGCCGGATTTCGAGGCCATCGGCGTGCCCACCGTCGAAACCTGCCGCGCACGCGTGCAGGAACGATTCAAGCTCGATCCCGCCCTCAAGATCATCATGGGCGTCGAACGGCTCGATTACATCAAGGGCATTCCCGAACGGTTGCGCGCCTTCGGCTTGTTCCTCGACCGCAACCCCGATTGGCGCGGCAAGGTCTGTTTCGTGCAGGTGGCGTCGCCCTCGCGTTCGATCATCCCGGCCTATGCCGATTTGCATCAGGAAGTCGAAGCAACCGCCAAGGCCATCAACGACCAGTTCGGCACCGGCGCATGGCAGCCGGTTCATTTGCTGCGGCAGAATTTCAACCAGCAGGATGTTTATACCTTCTATCGCGCCGCCGACGCCTGCGTGGTGTCGTCGTTCCATGACGGCATGAACCTGGTGGCCAAGGAATTCATCGCCGCCCGCGAGGATGAGCGCGGCGCCCTGATCCTCTCGCAATTCGCCGGCTCGTCGCGCGAATTGATCGACGCCTTGATCGTCAATCCCTATGACGAGGAAGGCTTGTCGCAAAGCATGATGCGGGCCTTGACCATGAGCGAGGAGGAACAGGCCGCACGGCTCAAAAGCATGCGCGAGCATGTCAAGGCGCATAATGTTTACGCATGGGCGGCGGAAATCCTCGACGACGCCGCCAGCCTCCATCGCCGCCGGCAGCTCAACAGCTTGCTGCAGCGGATGAACCCGCCACAAGCCGAAAGCGGCACCGAATATCCCATCCAGGAGAATGTCATCGCATGGCCGAATCGTCCCTCTCGTCCCGCCTCCGGCAACTGATCGACAAGCGCGACCAAGCCGCCTTCCTGTTCGATTTCGACGGCACGCTGGTCGAGCTGGTGCCCGATCCCGACAAGGTCGAGGTGCCGCCGGCGCTGATCGCGGCGCTGCGCGCCATCGCCGGGCAAAAGGACGCCGGCTTCGCGATGATCACCGGGCGGGCACTGGCCCGGCTCGATGCGTTCACCGACGGCGTCACCACCGCCGCCATCGGCAGCCATGGCGCCGAATTCCGTCCCGGCCCCGCAATGGCCAGCGCAGCGATTGCCGAACCGATGCCGGCGGCCTTGCGCGAAGCCTTGGGCGCCATCGGCGCAAAACATAGCTGCATCGTCGAGGACAAGGCCTATACCGTTTCGTTGCATCTGCCGATGGTCAATGCGCGGCACGATTTAAGGCCCGAGCTGGAAGCCGCCGCCGGCGCGGACGCAAAAAAATATATTTTCCGCAAAATCGGCCGCACCCACGAGATTTTGCAGAAAGCCGTCACCAAGGGCAGCGGCATCGAGCATCTGATGAAACAGCCGCCTTTCGCCGGCCGCGCGCCGGTTTATTTCGGCGACGACACGCATACCGACGAAAGCCTCGGCGCCGTCACCGCCATGGGCGGCGTGCTGTGCCCGGTCGGCACACCGGACAGCGAGGACGGGCCCTCTCTCCGCATCGACGAAGCCCGGCACGTCATGGCCCTGCTGGCGGGAATTGGTTAACATGAAATTTACTATTTCGGCCGCATAACCCCGCCATGAACAGGCAGGAACTTTACGAATCCGGCAAAAGCATTTTCTCGTTCGCGCATTGGCGCAACCGCCTGATCTTCTGGCTGGGCGCCATCATCATCGGCGCATGCGCGGCCGGCTTTGCCTATATCTCGGACGACGCGCAGGCCACCTTCACCGACATCATTGCCGGCCATCCGCTGCTGCCGCTGGTGCTGTGCCCGGCCTTGTTCGCTCTCGCCGGTTGGCTGACCATGCGCTATTGCCCGACCGCGCAGGGCAGCGGCATTCCGCAAGCCATCGCCGCGCGGGTGGCGGAATCGCCGGAAGACCGCAAATACCTGCTCGGCCCGCAAGTGATTTTTGGTAAAATCATTTTCACCGTGCTGGGCCTGCTCGGCGGCGCGTCCATCGGCCGCGAAGGGCCGACCGTGCAATTGGGCGCGGCGTTGCTTTATCTCGGCACCGCCTTCGGCGCGATGAGCGCCGAGATGTCGCGCAGCATCATCCTTGCCGGCGCCGCCGCCGGCATCGCCGCCGCCTTCAACACGCCCTTGGCCGGGATCGTCTTTGCGATCGAGGAAATGGCGCGCGCCTTCGAATACCGCTACAGCGGCGTTGTCTTAACGGCCATCGTGCTGGCCGGCGCGTCGTCGCTGTCGATCCTCGGCAATTACAGCTATTTCGGCTATGCCGACGGCGATTTCTCGATCATGCGCGATTTGCTCGCCGTCATCGCCATCGGCGTGGTCGGCGGCGGCTGCGGCGGCCTGTTCGCGCGCGCGCTGATCGACGGCGGCAAATGGCTTTACGATCTAAGCAAGAAATCGCATCTGCATCATCCGGCGCTGTTCGCCGGTTTGTGCGGCCTCGCCATCGCCGGCCTCGGCCTCGCGACCCATGGTGCGACCTTCGGTTCGGGTTACGACCAGGCCAAGGCGCTTTTGCACGGTGAAAGCGCCGCGACGGCGCCGTGGCTTTACACCATCGCCAAATTCCTCGCCACCACCGTTTCGGGTTTCAGCGGCTTGCCGGGCGGCATTTTTTCGCCCAGCCTGTCGGTCGGCGCCGGGCTCGGCGCCACGCTGGCGCCGTGGTTCCCGCACACGCCGACGGCCGGCATCGTGCTGCTCGGCATGACGGCCTATTTTGCCGGCGTCACGCAGGCGCCGATCACCGCCTTCATCATCGTGCTGGAAATCACCGGCGGCGAATCCCTGCCGGTGCCGTTGATCGCCACTGCCGTTATTGCCTCGGCGGTCAGCCGCCTGATCTGCCCGGTGTCGCTCTATCACGCCCTCGCAAAGTCTTTCATCGACGAAACCATGCTGCACCGGAACCAGCCGCCGGCCGCCGATGCCGAGGCCGCCGCGCACGAGGCGCATTAGGCCTTCCTGAACGTGACATGCCCCAGCCGCCACAGGCGCGCGAAAAAGGCGCGGGTTTTTTCCTCGTTGCCTTTTCGAGCGGCGATGATCGCGCCGCACTCGGCCGCGCCGTCGATGGCGAGGAACAGATCGCGCTCGAAACCGCCCAGCGCCAGCCGATGCCAACTGCGGCTTAGCTGCAAAACATTTCCTTCCTCGCGCATATCGAGCAAATGACGGCGCGCCGGGATCCAGCGGAGAAAATCGGAACCGACGAAATCGGGACGCGGCGCTTTTCCATCGCCGGCCTTGCGCAAAAGGAAACTGTGCGCGCCGCAAAAAACGCCGAGCAATTCCATTGCCGCCCATTGTTCTTCGTCCGGCAAGGCGCTTATGCGGGCGAAGGCCGGATGATCGGGCATCATCGCGCCGTCGGGATAATAATCGAGATTGTCGGTCCAACCCTGAAACGCAAGATTGCAGGACGCCGTCAGTTGCAAAATCCCCGGCACATCGAAGCCGCGATCCTCGGCATGCAAAAACGTATCGACGATGCCGCCATCAAAGGCGAGATCGCGCGCGGCGCCGCGCATATAGAATTGCGCCGGATGCCACGGCGGCAGGATTTCGAGGATTTTCCGCGTCAGCGCCGCATCTTCGGGTTTTTGGCCGAGCTTCAAGCGGCGCAAGGCGTCCTGCACCATGTAAATGCCGGCGCGCGCATGCTTGGCGTAAAACGAAAGGCACAATACGCCGTTGTCGGCGGTCGCGCGCGCCAGCGCTGCAAGCCCCGCGCGCGGCTCCGGCAAGTGATGCAGTACGCCGGTCGCGTAGATCAAATCGAAGCGGCCGAGCCCGGCGGCCTCATGCAAATCCAACTCGCGCAAATCGAGATTGGCAAGCTTGTGCTTCTTCTTGAGCTTCGCGGCATGGTCGAGGCTCGGCGCGCTGATGTCGATGCCGGTCACCGCGATTTGCGGGTTGGTATAGGCAAGAATGGCGGCTTGCGACGTGCCGCAGCCGGCGACGAGGATGGAAATTTTGTCCTTCGGCGCACCGTCCGGCCAGATCGTCGCCGCGTGCAGCGACGGATCGCAGACCATGCAATGGTCGCGCGCCCACGCGGCCAAATCCTCGATCGGCGCGGGATAAACCCATTCGCTATATTGTTTCGCAACGGCGG
>DATKSH010000173.1:0-4304 GCA_035531735.1 Alphaproteobacteria bacterium | reverse complement strand
ACGGCTGCCGGGGAAATTGGCCATCTGGTAGGACGGGTCGGTCTTGGTGCGGCTGCTCCAGAGCGCGTCGGGGTTCTGGTGATAGAAGATGTCCGACACCGCCTCGGTGCGCGCCCAATCCAGCACCTGCTTGCGGTGTGTGAACTTCCACACGCCGGCCGGCCCGCCGGGTCGCCGCTCCAGCCGGTCGAGCCAGCGGCCGCCGATGAAGACATCCTCGCGCCCGGTGGGCTTGTCGAGGCGGAAATGGGCCTGGAAATAGGATTCGGCCAAGGCGGCATCGCCGTCGATCTCGATCCGCACCTGCCCGATCAGGTGATGCGAGGAGCGCACGCCGGCCAGAACGCCGAGCAGCCAATGAACATAATCGCCGCCGAGGCCCTGAAAGATGCCGGGGCCGAGATCGATGGTGGCGTCGGGATGCAGGACCGAGCGCAACAAGTTCTCGTCGACGCGGTCGATGCTGCGGGCGAAGCCGGCGATCACGTCGGCGATCTCGCTGCGATCGACCGCCGCCTGCAGGCGTGGAGCAAGGCGCGGGCCCGGATCGCTGCCGAGCGCCAGTTGGGCGACCAAGCTGGGGCGCTGCTGAAACTTGTAAATGTTGCTTGTATGCGAGCGCTTCGTTTTGGAAGCGGATGCTTTTCCCCGCTTGCCCTGAACGGTTTTCTTCTTTGTCGCAGCCATCGGCATCCGAACCTTTTCCTTCCGCAAAATTTCCCCTTTTGAATGGTCTTTAACGGTCGTTGCTATTGCCCGGAGGCAAGCTTGCGGCGGGGCCTTCATGAATAGCATGGGGAGAAACGTTTTGTATAAGAATCGAATTGGGGCCGAAATATTCAATGATGCAGATTAACACTTATTAATTTGCTTCTTATTCGGCAATTTCATCAGGTTTATGAAGATAAATGGCGTCATATGTCGCTTTAGAGTATTAAGATCGGCGTTTTTAGGCATCAAATTGTGCTCTTAATGATAAAAAATTCCTCTGAATGGCATTACATGGTGCCTATGCTGACAAAAAGTCGATCGGATAGGCAAAAATTAATGCTGAACGGGAAAATTTTCTGAATTTTCCGACAGGTTTTGGAAGCTATCCATAAAATCATGAAACTAATGAAACTATTTATCTGAAAATCGATCAGGGACTTTTAGGGGTTAAAGCCTTGCTGGCTGCCGCCTGTTTAAGGGCGGCGGCGACCCCCGGCGGCATATATTTTTCGTCATGCTTGGCCAGCAATTGCTGGGCCACGAACACTCCGCCGGGCCCCATCTTGCCCTCGACCACCACGCCTTGGCCCTCGCGGAACAAATCCGGCACCAGGCCGCGATAGCGCACCGGTACGCTGTGGGCGTAATCGGTGATGCGGAAGGTGACGGTTTCGCCTTCGCGCTTCAAGCTGCCTTTTTCGACCATGCCGCCGAGGCGGATGGCGCGGCCGCTGCCATATTCGGGGTAATGGCCGGTGGCGACCGCGCTCGGCGTGCGGAAATAGGACAGATTGCCGCGCAGGGCGAACAGGGTGAGGCCGGTCGCGGTGGCGAAGCCGAGCAGGAACAACAGCAAGCCATAGAGGCGCAGGCGGCGGCGCAGTCGCGGTTGCGTGAAGCGCAGAGCAGTCGCGCCGCGAAAAAATGTGCGGGTCATTAATCGCCGCGCCTTTCCTGCAACGCCCGCCACAATTTCCGGTACTGGCGCGCCCGCTGCCATGAAAAGAACAGCAGGCCGATCAAGGCGCCGAACGCCACGCCATAGGCGACGACCACATAAAGCGCGTTGGGGTGCGAAAGCCAGTTGGGCATGTGTTGGTCCTAGCGCAAAAAACCCGGCATGAAAAAGAAAAATATGCCCGGCTTTCGCCGCGCCGATGCCGATGCTATTGCCAATCCTATGATTTTTCTCCATTCCATGCGGCTCTTTCTTCTCTTTCTCGGCCTCGTTTGCCTGATTGCGCCGGCGCGAGCCGCCGCGCCGCCGGCTTTTGCCGTCGCCGGCGCCACGTCCGGCGCAGAGCTGGCTTTGGCCGACGGGCGCACGGCCAAGCTTGATGGCATCGCGGCTCCTTTGCCGGCGACGGCGGCTTTGGCCCGGCAGGCGCGCGATGCTTTGCAATCCCTGATCGGCAAGCAGTCGGTCATGCTGGAAGATAGCTCGGTTGATCGTTATGGCCGCATCGCGGCGCAGGTTTATGTGATCGATGCAAAGGGCGGCAAAATCTGGTTGCAAGGCGCGATGCTGAAAAGCGGCTTGGTTTTTGTTTATCCGCCGACCGGCAAGGAAGCACGGCTTGCGGACATGCTGAAGCTTGAAGCAAAAGCGCGCGCGGCCAAGGCTGGCATCTGGGCCGATGCTTTTTATGTCGATGTGCCGGCGGCCGAGGCATGGCAAGCCGAAGGCCGTTTCGCCTTCGTGCGCGGGATGGTGGTCCACGCCGCGCGCGGGCGCGGCAAGATTTATCTCGATTTCGACAAAGATTGGAAAAAGGAGCGGCGCCGCGCTTTCACGGCGGTGATCGAGGGCAGCGCGTGGCGTGCGTTCCGCAAGGCCGGCGTCGATCCCTTAGCTTATGAAGGCAGGATGGTGCGCGTGCGCGGCTGGATTATGCGCGATCCGGGACCTTCGATCACGGTCGCCGATCCGGGGCAGATCGAGATAATTTCCGCGCAATGAAAAAAAGTGATCTCGTGCCACCCGTATCCCCGAAGTTGGGCGTATTCCATAACTGGCAAAAAGCGGATCGGTCACAAGCCGGGCTACAAAAGTCGTCGAGCGTCCGTGTTGTATTTCATTCAGAAAGTACCGCGAATTCTTCTCATCACTTGGGTCTTGATGCATTTCGGCGGCAACGCGGCGGCCGAATATTATAAACCAATTTCTGTCGATCAGCGAACCCGCAGTGTCCGCGTCCTGCACAAGTGCGCCGAGCAAAACTGTTTTCTTACTTGCCTTTTCTGTCACCGGGGCAAGTTTTTTCAAGTGTTCGGGCAACGGTCCGGGGCGCGGGCCTTTTTCGAAATGTTTATCATGCCACGCCCGCACGAATATGGCGAAGCGAGGATCGGTGCCGTAAACAATGTTCGAGGCATTCTGAAGCCAGGTTTTTTCCTGGCTTGTGCGGACCGTCACCCAGCGAGGAGCCTGTTGGATGGATCGCTCTTCAAGCCGGAAGGGACGATAGTCCCTGTCGATCATATTTGTCTTACCGTCATGACAGATATCGTGCACGCAGGTGGCGAAGATTCCTCCGGCAATCGCGCGCTGGTCTAATATGGGATGATCGGGCAAAATTCCATGCGCGACCAATGTGTTGTGATAATTGGCCAGCGCCCGGAAATTGGAGGTTGCTTCGGCGAAATGGCAGACGAAGTGGTAGGCGTTTTTGGAAGTGCCATCCTTGCCGGCATCGACATACTTCGCGATCTCAAGGGATGCGCGACGATAGAAAGCAACGACTTTATCGTTCCGGCAATCAAGCCCCTCGAAAGCGGCCTCGATGACATGGCCGAGCAAACCGCGCCGTTGGGCGGGGCTTTCAAGTTCTACATAGGAGGCGAGAAGCTTCCTTATCAGTTCGTCAGGATCGATCACGAACTGAGTCGACTTGAATAATAAATTTGTATTCCTCAACTCCATTTCACGTTCCCAACAAAATTCAAGGAATCCTAAAGTTTCTTCTTATCCATAGAAACAGTATAAAAGATTTTCTCCAGCACTTCAGAATTCAATTATTTTCGCAATGAAATCAATGCTTAAAGTGCCTTATACCGGTAAATAACATCGCCAATCCGGCCTTGTCGGCGGCGTCGATCACGTCCTGATCCTTAAGTGAGCCGCCCGGCTGGATCACCGCTGTGGCACCGGCCTCGGCGACCGTCAGCAAGCCGTCGGGAAACGGGAAGAATGCGTCCGAGGCGGCGGCCGAGCCGCGCGTGAGCGGCGCTTCGAGCCCGGCTTTGTGCGCGGCATCCTCGGCCTTGTGGGCCGCTATGCGGGCGGCATCGACGCGGCTCATCTGCCCGGCGCCGATGCCGACGGTGGCGTTGTCCTTGGCATAGACGATGGTGTTCGACTTGACGTGTTTGCCGACCGTGAAGGCGAAGATCATGTCGCGCATCTCGGCCTCGCTCGGCTGGCGCTTGGTCACGCATTTGAGCGCCGAGGGATCCAACACGACGCTATCGCGCGATTGCACCAGGTAGCCGCCGGCCACCGATTTGACCAGCCAGCCTGGCGCGTTGGCGTCGGACATCGTGCGTGTCAGCAATACGCGCAGGTTTTTCTTGGCGGCCAGAACCTCGCGCGC
>DATKSH010000172.1:0-2474 GCA_035531735.1 Alphaproteobacteria bacterium | reverse complement strand
ACCTCTTCCTTGCTCATGCGCAGCATTTTGATGTAATGCCAGCGCTGGTACAGCAAATCGGGAATCGCGATCCACATGAAGGTCAGCGCCAGCATCAGGATCAGATGCACGGTCTTGCGGTGCATATAGACCATGGTGCCGAGCAAATCGCGCCCCGGCATCAGGGACAGCTGGCCGACGATCGGCTTGAGTACGAAATAGGCGACGAGGCCCAGCACCGACATCTTGGCCACGCTTTTGAAGAATTCCACCAGCCCCATCGGCGAAAACAGCTTTTTCCAGCCGCGGATCGGGTTGAGGCGGCTCAGATCGGGCATCAGCAAATGTGGTGCGTAGAAAAAGCCGGTCTGCACCATGGTGCCGAGCACCGCGACGGTAAGCAGGAAGGCGAAGATCAGCCCGGTCGCCAGCCCCACATGCAGCACCGCCTCGAACAGCAGGTTTTGCACGCCGGAAAGGCTGAGATGGATCGATTCCGGCATGGCGATGAAGGCTTGCAGGTAGGTGACGAGATGACCGGCCATCACGGGCGCCATCAGCCCCAGCACCATCAGGATGGCGATCATCATGACCAGCGCCGACACCTCGCGGCTGATGGGCAACTGCCCCTTGCCACGCGCCTCGTCGAGACGCCGGCCGGTCGGATGCTCGGTTTTTTGTTCTTGATCTTCCTCGGCCATGCGCGCCTCACGGATTCAGGAAGGCGGCGACCGTATGATCGAAATAGGCCAGCCACACGGCCATGATGGTGGTGACCGTGGTGGCCATCAGGAACAATCCGCCCCATACCTGCGCCGGCAGGGCGACAAGGAAGACCGAGACCTGCGGCAACAGGCGCTGCATCACGCCGAGCGCGATGAACATCAAAAGGCCGGCGACCATGAAGGGCGCTGTCAATTCGATCCCGAAAACGAAACTTTTGTTGACCGCATTGACGAAGGTCTTGGCCATGTCGCCGGGGATCAGGGCGGCGCCGGGCGGAAAAATATCGTAGGTCTGGATCATGGCGCGGATCAGCATGTGGTCGAGGCCGGTGACGAAGATCAGCGTCACGCCGACGATGCTGTAAAAGGCGCTCGGCAACGGGCTTTCCGAAGCCAGCGCCGGGTTGAGGATGGTGGCGTTCGAGAGGCCCGTCTGCATGGCGGCCACCGCGCCGGCGGTCTCGAGCGCGGACAGTGCGACGCGCAGGAACGAGCCGAAGAACATGCCGATCACGAATTCGCCGACGATCATGCGCGCAAGCTCCGCGGTGTCGGCCGGCGGCGGCGGGATGATCGGCATCAGCGGCTCCATCAGAAGGAAGCTGAGAACCACCCCCACCATCATGCGCAGGCGCGCGGGCACATAACTCTCGCCGATGCCGGGAAACAGTAGCATGACGGCGACAATGCGCGAGAGGATCAGGAGGAAGGCAAAAACATGACCGGACAACAGCCGGTCGAGGTCGATGCTATTCATTGTCGCTGATATGGACGATGTGATCGGCCAGCATCTGCGTGAAACCGCCCAGCGTCGTCATCATGAACGGCAGCAACCACAAAGTGAGGCCGAAAATCACCAGCAGCTTGGGAATGAAGGTCAGGGCCATTTCCTGGATCTGCGTCACCGCCTGCAGCATCGAAATGGCCACGCCGACCACAAGGCCGGCCAAGAGAAGCGGCCCGACCAGCTTCAGCATGACGATGATGGCCTGGCGGCAAATCTCGATGACTTCGACTTCGGACATGGGAGCTAGGGGCTAGGGGCTAGGGGCTAGGATTTAGGGGCTGGGGACAAGAGAAAATAGGACTAACAGGTTTGCCAAACTTGAACGGATACGCACAAATGGTCAAGCGCGGGCTTTTTCCCTAGCCCCTAAAATCCTAGCCCCTAATACCTAGATAGCCGTCTGCACGATGCTTTGATAGGCGGCAATCACCTTGTCGCGGATCGCGACCACGGTTTGCAGCATCATATCGGCGTTGTCCATGGCGGTGACGACGCTGGCGAGATTGGCCTTGCCCGACGCGCCGGCGGCGGCGGCCTGCTCGCCGGCCTTGATGGCGTCGACCGCATCGGTGCCGAAGTTTTTAAGCGCATCGGCGAAACTGCCGCCCTTGCCGGACGAATCCGCCGCGCCGGCCAAGTCGCCGCCGGGATTGCCGGACTGGCGATAGGCCGAGAGAACGCCGGCGATGTTGGTGACCATGGGAATCTCCCCTTACGTTACGGATTGTTAAGCAGATCGATGGTCTTCAGCACCATGCCGCGCGCCGCGTCGAGGGCATCGAGATTGGCTTGGTAATCATGCTGTGCCTCGTCCATATCGACCATCTCGGTGACGGGATTGACGTTGGGCGTCTGGACATAGCCCTTGGCGTTGGCGGCCGGGTTGGAAGGATCGTATTTGCTGCCGAACGCACTGGTATCGTGGGTGACGCCGGCGACCTTGATTCTGTAGGCCCCCAGCGCGCGGTCGAACACGTCCTTGA
>DATKSH010000171.1:0-6737 GCA_035531735.1 Alphaproteobacteria bacterium | reverse complement strand
ACGCCAACCGCATGTTGGCGCGGATGCTGGGCTATGACAGCCCGCAGGAGCTATTGAGCGACCAGCCCGATCTGCAGGGGCGCCTGTTCGTCGATCCGCGCGCGCGCCGTGAATGGCTGATGCGATTGCGTAGCGGCGATGCCGGCAAGGCGGAGGTCGAGCTTTACACCAAAAAACGCCGCACCATCCGGGTCGCTATCAGCGGGCATATCGTGCTCGATAACGGCGACAATTCCTCCTATTTCGAATGCACGATGTACGACGTGACCGAGCGCCGGCAGGCCGAGCTGGCCCTCATCCAGGCCAAGGAGCAGGCCGATTTCGCCAACCGCAGCAAATCCGAATTCCTCGCCAATATGAGCCACGAATTGCGCACACCGCTCAACGCCATCATCGGCTTTTCCGAGATCATCAAGGAACAGATGTTCGGCCCCGCCAGCCAGCCGCAATACGTCGAATACGCGCGCGATATTTACGATTCGGGCGAATTGCTGCTGTCGCTGATCAACGACATTCTCGATATGTCGAAGGTCGAGGCCGGCAAGCGCGCCCTGTCGGACAGCGTGTTCGACCTCGATCGCGTGGTGCAATCGGTGCTGCGCCTGGTTGCGGTGCGCGCGCGGGCCGGAAAATTGAAGCTCGAAGCGCGATTGCCGCGCGATTTGCCGATGATCCGCGCCGAGGAAAAAGCCATCAAGCAGGTGCTGACCAATTTGCTGACCAACGCGATCAAGTTCACCCACGAGGGCGGCAGCGTGACGCTGGCCGCCGCCGCCGACGGCTTCGGCCGCATGCGCATCGTGGTCGAGGATACCGGCGTCGGCATGGCGCCCGAAGATATTCCGACCGCGCTTGCGCCTTTCGGCCAGATCGAAAGCGCGCTCTCGCGCAAAAATCAGGGCACCGGCCTCGGTTTGCCGTTGACCAAGGCCTTGGTCGAACTGCATGGCGGGGTGCTCGACTTGCAAAGCAAGGTCGGCCATGGCACCACCGCGACCATCATCCTGCCGGCCGAGCGGGTGGTGGCGAAAACACCCGCTGCTATGGAACCCGCAAAATAGCCAATTTGAGAAGCCAGCCGAGCGTGCGCCACAAGGCGGCGCGGTCGAGATCGGGGAAAGCAGCGAAAAGCGCGCCGATGGCGAGGGGCCCTTGCGCCGCGATATGGTTGATGAGTGCGGTGGTGCGGTCGGGCGCGATCATCATGTCGAGCGCCAGCAAGTTGATGTCGTGGCCGAGCAGCATCTTGATGGTTTCGGCCGGCAACGCCACGGCCAGCCGGTCGCTTTCTTTCAGGGGCGCGGAAGCATAGCCGGCATACAGCGTGAAGGGATCGGGAACCAAGGGCCAGTTCGGCGGCACGGCAGGGCGGGATTCGCGGCAGCGCTTGGCGGCCAGTTCCTCCCACAAGGATTCATAGGCCGGGATAATGTGCCGCCAGTCATAAACGGCTTGCGCCCGCGCCCGCGCTTTTGCGACCATCGCTGCGCGCCTGTCCTTATTCTCGATCAAAAGAGCGATCGCCCGCGCCGCCGCTTCGCTATCGATGGCGACCGAAAGGGAGGTCTTGCCCAGAAAACCGCCGTAGATTTCGCGCCCGTCGCGCAACAGGGCGGCGAGATCGCCGCCGGCGCCGGGCGGCGGCTGGCGGGTCGGAATTAAAAAGCCGTCTTCGCCGTCGACGACCGAATCGCGGTAACCGTCCCAATCGCTGACGACGCGCGGCAGGCCGGCGGCCATCGCCTCGATCGGCGTCAGGCCGAAGCTTTCCTGCATATTGTCGATCAGCGAGAAAAAAATATCGCCAGCCGCCCATAGGCCATCTGGAAACCGCGCATCGTCATTGGCGATGAAGGTGACCGTGGCCTTATGGCATATATCCTGCGCCAGCTTGCGAAACTGGCCTTCAGCCTCCGGCGGCACGAAATAGCCCTGCATGACAAGGCGCACCGCAGCGCCGGTCAATTCGGCCGCGCGCTCGGCCGCCTGGAACATGGCGAGCGGATGGGCCTTGATCGCATGGCTCAGGCGCCCGACCCACAAAAGCGCGATTTCGTTTTCGCCGAGGCCGAGGGCGTGGCGCTGGCGGTCGCGTTTTTCCGGCGTCGCGCGCGCGGCGAAAGTTTCGACATCGAGGCCGAGCGGGATCACCGGCAATTGCACCGGGCATTTGAAATCCACGCCGAAGCGGTGCTTGAGATAATCGCCATATATATCCCAGAACGTGCGGATGACGTTTGCTATGGCGCGCGAGGGGCAAACAATGGCGTCCGAATTTTCCGTCGGCGCGAGGCAATAGTGTTCCAGCAGCTTGCCGCCCTCGATGCCGCTGACCGCATGGCTGAGGCTGCAAAAAGCGAAACCGGGCGCAAGGCCTTGCCGTTGCCACAGAAGGTTGCCCGCATGCAAATCGGCGCGGAATACCGTCTCGAAGCGGGCAAGATTCTCCCGCGCCGCGCGGCGGTCGAGCAATTGCAAGCGCGCGGGATCGAGGCCGGCTTTGGCGGTGATTTCCTCGATTTCGTCTTTGGCGCGGGAATCGGCGATCAGGAACGGAAATTTTTCCTGCCGGCCGTAGCGAAAGAACGCCTCCAGCCACTGGAGAACGGCGACCTCGATGCCGAACAGGGTGCGGGCTTCCGGCGTATGGACGGAGTTGTAATGGATGGCAGTGGGCATGGGGGGCTAGGGATTGGGGGCTAGGGGCTAGGGAAGTGCTTACCACTCGTGCCTTTTTGGTAAAAGTTTGCAATATGTAATATTCCTGATCCCTAGCCCCTAAATCCTAGCCCCTGATTCCCATGGAATGGCTCGACGAAGCGATAGTCCTTTCGGCGCGGCCGCATGGCGAAAACGCGGCTGTAGTCAACCTTTTGACCCCGGAACATGGCCGCCATGCCGGGTTGGTGCCGGGCGGACAGGGGCGCACCGCGCGGCCCGTTTTGCAGCCGGGCAACCGCGTCAAGGCGCGCTGGCGCGCGCGATTGCCCGAACAACTGGGAAATTACGCGCTGGAGTTGTTGGCGCCGCACGCCGCGCCGTGGCTCGATCATGCGGAAATCCTCGCCATCGTTTCGTCGGCATGCGCGGTGACCGAAGCCAGCCTGCCGGAGCGCCAGCCGATGCCGGGCGTTTATGCCGGGCTTGCGATGCTGTTCAGCCTGCCCGATGCCGATTTGTGGGGCCCGGCTTACGTCAAATGGGAATTGGGATTGCTGCAGGCGCTCGGCTATGGACTTGAACTCGACAAATGCGCGGCGAGTGGCGAAGCGAATAATTTGATCTATGTCAGCCCGCGCACCGGCCGCGCGGTGTCGGCGGAGGCCGGCGCACCTTATAAGGAAAAACTATTGGTATTGCCGGGATTTTTGATCGGTGCTGCCGAATGGGCGGTTGACGACATCGCGCAAGGACTCGATCTCACCGCGCATTTCCTCCGCACGCATGTGTTCGCCCATCCGCATAGCCGCCTCTTGGTCAGGCAGGACGGCGAACTACCGCAAGCGCGGCAGAGATTGGCGGATTTTTACCGCAAGGCGACGGAGGGTAGGGGCCAACGCGTTGTTGCGTGAATCGGTTGTCTGCGACTAAATTGCCCACGGATTTTCTTTCGAGATGAATATGGCCCGCACCGCAACCAAACAGCGCCCACCCGAAGGTCCGCCGCCCGCAGTGACCGACAAGAAATTGTCAGAAGCTTTGTCGGAACGGTATCTGGCCTATGCCCTTTCCACCATCATGGATCGCGCGCTGCCGGACGTGCGCGACGGGTTGAAGCCGGTGCATCGGCGCTTGCTGTTCGCAATGCGGGAATTGAGACTTAACCCAAAAGAGCCGCCGAAAAAATCCGCCCGCGTGGTCGGCGACGTGATCGGCAAGTTTCATCCGCATGGCGACATCGCGGTTTACGATGCCCTCGTGCGCCTCGCGCAGGATTTTGCCCAGCGCTATCCCTTGATCGAAGGGCAGGGCAATTTCGGCAATATCGACGGCGATAACCCGGCGGCGATGCGTTATACCGAAGCGCGGCTTACGGAAGTTGCCGAATTGCTGCTCGAAGGCATCGAGGAAAACGCGGTCGATTTCCGCGCCACCTATGACGGCAGCGGGCAGGAGCCGGCGGTGCTGCCGGGCGCGTTCCCGAATTTACTGGCCAACGGTTCCAGCGGCATCGCGGTCGGCATGGCGACCAGCATTCCGCCGCACAACGTCAGCGAGCTGTGCGATGCGCTGCGGCACCTCATCAAATTTCCCAATTCACATATCGACAAGCTGGTTGGCATGGTGCCGGGCCCCGATTTTCCGACTGGCGGCGTTTTGGCCGAAAGCCGCGAGAGCATTGTCGAAGCCTACAAGACCGGCAAAGGCTCGTTCCGCCTGCGCGCGAAATGGGAAAAAGAGGATTTGAAGCAGGGGCTTTATCAGGTCGTCGTCACGGAAATTCCTTATCAGGTGCAGAAATCGCGATTGATCGAGAAAATCGCCGAGCTTTTGCAGGCGCGCAAATTGCCGCTGCTCGACGACGTGCGCGACGAATCGGCCGACGATGTGCGGCTTGTCCTTATTCCCAAAAGCCGCAACGTCGATGCAGTCGTGCTGATGGAATCCCTGTTCAGGCAGACCGATCTCGAAACGCGCGTGCCGCTGAATTTGAACGTGCTGGATAAGGATTGCGTGCCGCAGGTGATGGATTTGCGCGGCGCGTTGCAAAGCTGGCTCGATCATCGGCAAGATGTTCTGGTGCGGCGCTCGAAATACCGATTGGCGCAGATCGAAGCGCGGCTTGAAGTTTTGGCCGGCTATTTGATCGCCTATCTCAATCTCGACAAGGTGATCAAGATCATCCGCACCGAGGACGAACCGAAACCGGTTTTGATGAAGACCTTTAAGCTTTCGGACGCGCAGGCCGAAGCGATCCTCAACATGCGTTTGCGGAGTTTGCGCAAATTGGAAGAAATGCAGATCAAGGCCGAGCAGAAAGAACTTGCCGGGCGCGAAGCCGAATTGCGCAAATTGCTCAAAAGTGAGGATTTGCGCTGGCAGGTGATCGACAAGGAACTTGTCTGGCTCAAGGAAAAATTCGGCAAGAAAACGCCGCTTGGCGCGCGCCGCACCGAAATTGCCGACGCGCCGAAAGACATCGACGTGCCGGTCGAAAGCTTTATCGAGCGCGAAAATGTCACTATTCTTTGCTCGGCCAAGGGCTGGATCCGTGCGATGCGGGGGCATATCGCCGATGATGCCGCCGCGCGCGCCGCGATCAAATATAAGGAAGGCGACGGGGAGCGTTTCGCGCTTAATGCCGAAACGACCGACAAGGTTTTATTGTTCGCCTCCAACGGGCGTTTTTACACGCTGGGCGGCGACAAATTGCCGGGCGCGCGCGGCTTCGGCGAGCCGGTGCGGCTGATGATCGACCTGCCGAACGAGGCGGAAATCGTCGGCCTCGTCAAATATGCGGCCGATCAACAATTCGTCGTCGCCTCGAGCGACGGGCGCGGTTTCATCGTAAAAACCGAAGACGTGCTGGCGCAAACCAAGAACGGCAAGCAGGTTTTGAATGTCGGCGCGGATGCGCGCGCGGCGGCCTTCGCGCCGGTTTGGGGCGATCATCTCGCCGTCATCGGCACCAACCGCAAATTGCTGGTCTTCCCCTTAAAGGACGTGCCGGAAATGGGCCGGGGCCGCGGCGTGATTTTGCAGAAATACAAAGACGGGGAATTGTCGGATGTGAAATGCATCGTGCTCAGGGAAGGCTTAAGCTGGAAATCCGGCGAGCGCGAGCGCACGGAAACGGATTTACGCAATTGGCTCGGCATGCGCGCGCAAACTGGCAGGATTGCGCCGAACGGATTTGCGAGGAGCAATAAGTTTTAGGGAGCAGGGGGCCGGGGCAGTTTATGTTTCCCGAAATTGCTGCCGTATTTTCCGATCCAGTCGGCAACCGTCGGGCGCGGCTCGGCTTCGGCTTCGGCTTCGACGATGCCGGCAAACATCATACCAGCTCTTGACGGAAGCGCTGCCGGTAACTTGGTGACAAGCGGGAGTACCGCTTCGATATCGGTACGGAGATCGCTATCCGGACGAAGCCGTTCCGCTGCCGCCGTCAGAAATTTCTCGAACGTATGTAGATATTTCAATGTTGCCGTCATTAGAGACGAGGCTGTTCCTCGAATACCGATCCCGTTATGCGGCAAGAACCCAGTGCGGGCTTCTTCCATCTCATTATGGGTTATGCCCACGTCGTGGGCGGCATCGATCACGCGCGCATAGAGAAAGTTTATATCACCACCCAAACCGAGTGCCTTGACACGCCGGGTTAGTTCTATCGCGGGAATGGTTTTTCGCAGGCCCCGATCAGTGTAACGGCACGTTTCATTCATGATCGTTTCGAGCGGAACCTGAGCGCTAAATATACGGTGCATCAGAAAGAACGAAACAAATCCTTCATCTAACGTCATATCGATTATCCCTATCGTAAAAAACAAAACGCTCACCGCAATGATCTATGCCACACGATAGCAAGGCCAAATGAAAACCGGCAAGCCCAAGATTTACTTTCGTCCCGTTTTAACCATACACGCAGCCTTTGCATTCATGGTGCGAATCCGATTCGGCAGGCCGATGGACGGTCTTTTGCGAAACGGGAAAATCGCGCATGCTGGCAATCAATGCTTTGGTCCGGGCCCGGATTGCTTCGTTATTCTCTTCCGGTTTTAAAATAAAAGGCTCGGTTA
>DATKSH010000170.1:0-3368 GCA_035531735.1 Alphaproteobacteria bacterium | reverse complement strand
GACGGCTTTTTACAGCATCAAACGCCAGTTAAATCAATAGGGAGCGGATTATCGCCGCCCTGCGGCGGGTGCGAAAACCCCACCCATGGAGGCGTCCGATCCGGCCCGAAAGCCCGGGTTTCCGGCAGTTTTTCGCTATCGAATCGAAGGTGCCGGCGGCTATGGCACAAAGGACACAACGGCGCTCAATTTGAGAAATGAGGATTAAACAGGCCGTGATGGCGGGGCAAAGGGGGCCTCAAAACAAAACCGGCGGAACGCCTTGGCAAGGCCCTCCGCCGGTCGGTTCGTCATGGGATCGTCGGTTACTGGCTTTGGGTATTGCTGACCGAAAGCCGATCGATCACTGTCTTCACGCCGCTAACGCCGTTGGCGTCCTTGACTGCCTCGTCTTTTTGCGCCGCGCTATCGACGGTGCCGCTGAGCCGCACGGCACCATGGGCGGTATGGACCGTGATTTGCGAGATTTTCAGCATCGGGTCGGCGACGATGGCGCCTTTCACCTTGGTGGTGATGGCGGCGTCATCGACATAGGCTCCCGTCGATTCGGCAAGTGCGGCCGACGAGGCCAAGGCCAGCGCCAGCGCCGGAACGGCCAGAATGCGTATCATGGTTCGGTTGTGCATGGTAATCCTCCATCGTTAGTGGGGTGGTCACGGACGGCGGACACGGAATCCGCCGGCCCCCAGAGTCCGGGCGCTTTTGGCCGAAAGTTTGGCTTTCCTGCCGTGCGCGTTGTCGCAATCCGTGTCAGGATGACGCAGCGATCAGAAGGCTGGCGTTGCCGCCGGCGGCGGTCAGGTTGTTGGAGGTCACGCGCTCGGCGGCGAAGCGCAGCAGGTAATGCGGTCCTCCCGCCTTGGGCCCGGTGCCGCTCATGCCCTCGCCGCCGAAGGGCTGCGATCCCACCACGGCGCCGATCAAGGAGCGGTTGACGTAGAAATTGCCGACATCAAGGTTACCTTCGACATGCCGCATGGTGTGATCGATGCGGCTGTGCAGCCCGCCGGTCAGGCCGAAGCCGGTCGCGTTGATCTCGGCGATCAATTGATCGAGCGCCGCCGGGCGATAGCGCACGACATGCAAAATCGGCCCGAACACTTCGCCCTCCAGCCATTCGATGGAAGGAATTTCCCATGCCTGCGGGGCGATGAAAATTCCCTTGGCGTCGCCGAGGGCCGTTGTAAAAATCTCCTTCGCCTCTTTTCTCAACCGCTCGGCATGATCCAACAGTTTTTGCCAAGCCGGCCGGTCGATCACCGGCCCGACATCGGTTTCGAGCTTGCCGGGATCGCCAAGGCGCAATTCCTCCATCGCGCCTTTCAGCATCGTAAGGATTTTATCGGCCGTCGCTTCCGGCAGGCATAAAATCCGCAAGGCGGAACAGCGCTGGCCGGCGGAACGGAAAGCCGAGGTGATGACATCATCCACCACTTGCTCGGGCAGGGCGGAACTATCGACGATCATCGCGTTCTGGCCGCCGGTCTCGGCGATCAACGGCACGATCGGGCCGTCCTTGGCGGCAAGCGCCCGGTTGATCGCGCGCGCGGTCGCGCAAGAACCCGTGAAGGCAACGCCGGCAACGTCCTTATGCGCGACCAAAGCCGAACCGATCTCGGTGCCGCCGGGGATCAGGGCGAAAACGTCCGTCGGCACGCCGGCCTCATGGATCAATCGCGTGGCGCATAAAGCCACCAGCGGCGTTTGCGGCGCCGGCTTGGCGATTACGCTATTGCCGGCGACCAAGGCTGCCGCGATTTGGCCGAGGAAGATCGCCAGCGGGAAATTCCATGTGCTGATGCACACGAACGTGCCGCGCCCGACGAGGCGCAATTGGTTGCGCTCGCCGGCCGGGCCGGGCAGGTCGAGTGTTTGGAAATCCGCCCGCGCGCGCAGCGCATAATAACGGCAAAAATCGGTTGCCTCGCGCAGTTCGGCCAGCGCGTCGGGGAGGGTCTTGCCGCCCTCGCGGATCAAAAGCGCCATCAATTCGGCGCGATTTGTCTCCAGCAAATCGCCGAGTCTGTCGAGGCAGGCGGCGCGTATCTCTATCGGCGCATGGGCCCATGCGGGACCGGCCTTGCGCGCCGCCGCGAAGGCCTGTTCGATCGCGCCGCCGCCGATCTCCATCTCCTTGCCTTCGACCAGCGCCGCCGCGCGATAGAATTTCGGCCTGAAGCTTGCGATGTCGGCCAAAAGCGGCCCGGTCACGAACGGATCGCTGAGATCGAGGCCTTGCGAATTGCGCCGCCCGTCGAACAAATCCGGCGGTGTGCGAATGGCAGGATGGCGCTTTTCCACATGCGCGCCCGCCAGCGCGGCCGGATCCTCGGTCAAGGTGGCGACCGGGATCGAACGGTCGTAAAGCCGATGCACGAAGGAACTGTTGGCGCCGTTCTCCAGAATCCGCCGCACTAGGTAGCCGAGCAAAACGTCATGCATGCCGACCGGCGCATAAACGCAGGTGCCGAGCCCTTCGCCTTCCATGCGGCGATACAAATCCTCGCCCATGCCGTGCAGGCGCTGGAATTCGAGGACGGCGGGATCGTCCGCCAATTCGAGGATATGCGCGACCGTCATCGCGTTGTGGGTGCCGAACACCGGCTTGATCCAGTCGGTTTCCGCCAGCATCGCGCGCGCCGAGGCGAGGTACGACACATCGGTATTTTCCTTGCGCGTAAAAACCGGGAAATCGCCGAGCCCGCGTTCCTGCGCGCGCTTGATCTCGCTGTCCCAATAGGCGCCCTTAACGAGACGCAAACCGATTTTGCGGTTATGCGCCTTGGCGAGGCCGGCGAAGAATTCAATCACCGCCGGCGCGCGCTTTTGGTAAGCCTGCACGGCGAAGCCGAGGCCCTCCCAGCCGCCGAGGCTGCAGTTGTCGAGCATCGTCCCGGCGATTTCCAGCGAAAGTTGTAAGCGATCCGCTTCCTCGGCATCGACGGTCAGGGGAATATCGGCGCGCGCCGCCTGTTCGCACAAAGCGGCGAGGCGCGGCATCAATTCGCGCAAGGTTTTTTCCCGTTGCGCCATTTCATAACGCGGGTGTAGCGCCGACAATTTGACCGAAATGCCCGGCGCGCGTGGAGATTTATGCGTCGCCTGAAAAGCGCCGACAACATCGATGGCGCGGCGGTAATCCTCGAAATAACGCTCGGCGACCATGGCGGTGCGCGCGCCTTCGCCCAGCATGTCGAACGAAAAACGTACGCCGCGCGCGGCGGCATTGCGGCTCCGCTCCAGTGCCTTGCCGATGGTTTCGCCCATCACGAACTGATCGGCCAGCCATTGCATGGCCATCTTGATGGCCTCGCGGATCATCGGTTGGCCGAGCTTTGCGACCAGTTTGCCGAGCGCCGCGCCGGGGC
>DATKSH010000169.1:0-4100 GCA_035531735.1 Alphaproteobacteria bacterium | reverse complement strand
GCCGGCTTGGCCGGTTTGGCGGGCTTGGCCGGCGCGGTAGCCGGTGCCGGCACGGAAGGCGTCGCCGAAGACGCGCCGCCTCCAGTGTCGCCATTGTTGTTGCCGCCACCGCCGCCGCTGCCGTGGCTAGAATAGATCAATTGCCCGATCAGGCTGTCGAGATTCATGCCGGCCTGCGTGTGGGTGATCTTGCCGGTGCCGTTGGCCGGGATCAGTTCGTCGTCGACACCCGGTTCCAGCGACATGTATTTGCCGCCCAAGAGGCTTTCGGTGGCGACCATCGCGATGGTGTCGTCCGGCAGCTTGACGTCGGGGCGGATCGACATCTTGACGTCGACCAGGAATTGATCGGGGCCCGGCTTGGTGATGAGCTTGAGCGCGGAGACCGCACCGACCCTGACGCCGTTCATCTTGACGTCGGTGCCTTCCTTGATGCCGTCGACCGAGGTGAAATCGGCCGAGACCGTATAGCCCGCCACCGTCTGGATGTTCGACCGCGAATAAGCGAAGGCCAGGAAAGTGGCCGCCAGCCCCAGCACCACGGCACCCAAAATCGTCTCGAACACGCTGCGTCCCATCGTTGGCTCCTTGTTGTTATGCTTGTTTTATTCTTCCGGCCGCCAGGCTTCATAATCGCCGGTCGCCTTGGCGCGATGCCCGCCTTCCAGCGTATGGCCCGGCGGCAGATAGGCTTCGTTCGTGCCGGTGAGGTTGGGCTGATGCGACTTTTGCCACGGCTGCATATGCTCGCTCGATTCCGGCAGCGGCGCGTCGGCCGTGTGATGCAGCCAGATGTGCCATGCGGGCGGCACCTTGCTCGCTTCCGGCTCGCCGGCATAAAGCACCCAGCGCTTTTCGCGCCTTCCTTCCGGCGTGCGCCGCGCGCGGTAATAGCGATTAGCGAATTCGTCGCGCCCGACCTCAACGCCGCACAGGCGCGTTTGCATCAGCGTGCCGAATTGCGAGAGGCGGCGGATGAGGGAGAAAGAGGGATCAGGGGTCGGCATTCAGCATTCGGGGAGGAGAGATCGTCAAATTCAGGAATGATTTAGATTATGGCAACGGCATTAGCAATCGCCCAGCAATCTTTACGCGGGATTCCGAAAACCCCAGAATGCCAAATATCGAATGCCAATCGCCGACCCTTGTTAATAACTTTTTCTTCCATGCCACCATATTTTGTGGCATCTAGGCGCTGTTCCACATGATCTTGTGGATAACTTCAGGCCGAGCGGTGCCCGGACATGGCCAACTTCCTCAAAAAACACGATTTTTCGCTGGAACTGGGCCGGCTTTATACCGGCGGCGCCTATGACGCTTTCGACCTGATTCATTTCCACGCGGCTGATGAGAACGGCGAAGACGGCAAAGCAGCTTTCGAATCCCCCGATCATTGGAGCAACGTGGCGGCGGAAACGCTGTGCGACGAGGCAGCTTGTGCTTCGATTCCGGCGACCACGCGGGCGATCGAGGAAAACACCCTGCCCTCATGGCTGTGGCGGCGAATCGGCGAGGGCAAGGAACGCACCGTTGAAAGTAGCGCCAAGGCGATTTTCCAGCGCGTGGCTGGCATGGCCGCCTATGCCGGCTGGAAACTGGGCGTTTTTTCCGGCGAGGAAGAAGCGAAAAGTTTCTTCGACGAAAGCCGCTATCTGCTGGCGCAACGCATGATCGCCGTCACGCCGCGCGCGCTGGCCGATCCCGGCCTCGATTGGGCCTATGGCCTGATCAAAAAACCGGCCAGAAGCGCGGTGGCGAAAACGGCGCCGGCGTTCGAGAACTTGAAAAACGACGCGGCGGGCGAAACTGCGATCCGCAACGCCAGCATCGACGCCCTTGTCGGCGGCGACGAAAACGCGCGCCGCAAATGGCGGCATTTCCTGGCGACCGGGCTCAAGAACGGTTCCGTCACCGTGCGTTTTGCCGATACCGCCGCCGAATGGAGCGCATCGGCGTCGGAGGCGCGCCCGGTGCGCGCCGCCATCGACCTTTTGCATTTCCGTGGCGAAGACGGACGGCTCGACATCGTGCGGTTGCGCCATGCCGTCAACCTGTTGGTTATCCTGCTCGATCTCGCCGGCCTCGGCGGTGAAAACGGCTTTGCCGTCGGCATCGCCAATCTCGCGCCGTTCTTGCTGGCACTGGCGCTGCCTTATGACAGTTCGGCCGGCCGCACGACGGCGGCCGCCATCGCCGCCATCGTCAGTGCCGAGGTTTGCGCCGCGTCGGCGCGCCTCGCGGCTTTGTGCGGGCCCGCGGCCAGCTTTACCGCTTACCGGGAAAGCACGCTGCGGAGTTTACGCAATCACCGCCGCGCGGCCTATGGCGACCGCAGCGATTACGAAAAAATCTCGGTGCTGCCGGCGCCGCTTATCATCGACAAGGGCGCCGATCTCGCCTTGGTCGCCGCCGCGCGGCGCGGCTGGGACGAGGCACTGGAGCTTGCCCGCCAGCACGGCCTGCGCCACGGGCATACGACCCTGTTCGCCGCGCCATCCTTGGCCGTTTTCATGGAAAGCGCGGCGCAGGGCGGCGAGGCTTTGGCGGCGCTGAGCGTTTTGCGCGGCGAAGCCGATACCTATCGCCGCGATATTCATCCCGCGGTCGGCGCGGGTTTGGCGAAACTCGGCTATGATGCCGATAGCCGGCGGGCGATCGTCGCGCATATCGCCGGCGCCGGTACGCTGGCGGGCGCGCCCGGTGTCGATCACGCGGCTTTGCGCGCGCGCGGCTTCGACGATGAGGCCATCGCGCAGGTCGAACATTATTTGCCTTACGCCGGCAATCTGCGCCTCGCCTTCACGCCGGCGGTCGTCGGCGAGGATTTTTGCCGCGACGTTCTCAAGATTCCGGCCGCCAAGCTACGCGATCCGCGTTTCGAGCTACTGCGCCATCTCGGCTTCAGCCCCGAGGCGATCCACGGCGCCAATGCTTTTTGTTACGGCCATGGCAGCGCCCGCAACGCGCCGCGCCTCAAGCTCGAACATACCGGCATCTTCGCCCTCGCCCATGAAATGCCGGCGGCGGCAGCGATCCGCATGGCAACCGCTTTGCAAAGCTTCGTCGGCGGCGATGCCGGCTTGCGCCTCGCGCGGCCGGCCGGCATAGGGATCGAGGATTGCGAAAACCTGATTCTCGGCGCGTGGCGGCAGGGCGCCAAGTCGATCCGCATCGAGATCGCGCCGGTCGACGCGCCCCGCCCGGCACGAAACGCGGCCCAGCGCCCGGCAAAAACCGCACCCGCCATCGCCCTGCCCGGCGGCGGCCGCTTGCGCTCGGCGCTCAAGAGCCGCAGCAAGGCGAGCAGCAAATTGGTCGGCTTGCGCGCTCCCGAGGCGAAAACGCCGGCCACGACCGGCAAAAAATCGTGAAGAATCCCTGCTATTGCAAGGTTTTATCGAAGCTTTAAAAAATCCGGCGTTTTCCTTGAATCGCGGCCATTTCCCGCTATAGTGCCCGCCTTTATGGCTCCTTGCTCGTTCCTTGGGAACGGGCTTTGACCGGAGCGGCCGATGCGCAAGGGATCATCCCCTGCCCGGCGTCCGGTCGTATAACCCGGGGGGAGTGCCAAGCATGCCGCTCTACGAGTCTATTTTTATCGCGCGCCAGGATATTCCGGCAACGCAGGTCGAAACCCTCACCGCCGGCTTTGCCGACATCGTCCGTACGCAAGGCGGCGAAGTGAAAAAGACCGAGCAATGGGGCTTGCGCAACCTCTCCTACCGCATCAAGAAAAACAAAAAAGGCCATTACGTGATGTTCAATCTCGACGCGCCGCCGGCCGCGGTCGCCGAGTTGGAGCGCAATTTGCGCATCAACGAGGATATTTTGCGTTTCCTGACCGTGCGGGTCGAGGAACATGAGGAAGGCCCGTCGGCGATCCTGCGCAAGGACGAGCGCGAGGAGCGCGGCGAGCGCGATCATGGCGACCGCCCGCGCCGCCCGCGCCGCGACGAGCCGGCGGCGACGCCCGAAACCGGAGGTGAAGCATGAGCTACGAACAATCCGAGCGTGGCGACCGTGGTGAGCGCGGCCCCCGTCGCGGCGGCAGCGGCGGTTTCGGCGGCGGCTTTCGCGGCCGGCGCAAAAGCTGCCCCTTC
>DATKSH010000168.1:0-2209 GCA_035531735.1 Alphaproteobacteria bacterium | reverse complement strand
ATAAGGGGTTTTGGCCCATGCGAGGAAGGGGTCGCTGGCGATGGCAAGGGGATGAAGATCGCGCGCCAGCCCGGCGACGGCAACGATGTCCAAGCGCAAGGCTTCATCCATTGACTCGCGTGGCGGCGGGGCCGCCACCGGCTCATGCAAGGCGGCAATAGCCCGGATTACATCCGATTCGCAATCGAGTTTTTGCACATCGTCTCGCGGCACCGTTCGTTCCGCGCCGGCCGGCAGCAGAACGACGATTTCGCCGGAATGGAATTTGGCGCTGGTTCGGTTCTTCCTGCTAGGATTTTCTTTTGACGCGGCCCGCTTCCGGGCAAAAAGCTGGCCCTCTTCCCTCAAAAAGTTATTGAGGCCGACCGGGAAAAATTTCCCGCTCAGGACCTGTTCGATACGGGCGATGGCGAGATCGCGATGGGGGTTGGCCTCGCGGGTTGCGCGCTTGACGCCGCGTATACGGATGACGTAGGTGGCCACCCTTTCGGCCAGATTTTCCGTGAGGCGTCTTTCGGCGGCGATGAGTGCCTCCGACGGCCCGGTAGTTTGCGCCGTCAGGGCATGGACATCGCGCAGCAAGCGCGCCGGGACGGTAGGGTCGGTCGCGGACAGCGCCTGCTTCAGCGTTTCTTCCGAAGGCGGGCTTATCTCGGCGGCCGGTTCTTGCAGCGCGGCAATCGCCGCGGCCACAATCTCGCGGCTGTCCCATTTGCATAATTCACGGCGCGCCACACGAAACTGTGCGGCCGCGCCGGACATATGCCGGCCCGACGGATCGAAAAGATTCCGGGTCCATGCTTCCAATGCCCGGCCCGCCCGGCGCGGCGCCTTGCGAATATAGACGACGTGCCGGGCGGCTTGCGGCCACCACAGGATTTGATCGGGCTCGAAGCTGGGCAAGTCGTTTTCTTCTGCTTGCCATGCGGCGGCGGCTTTTTTCGCGGCCTCCGCCCTTTGCCGGGTCAACAGGCCCCGATACCCGTGTTCGGAAAAATCGTAATGAGTGATCGTTTGTTTCTTTTCGTTCAGGAATTGCCCAAGCAATGCCTTTGTTCTTTCAAATAGATTGATTGCGGTTTCTTTCTTTCCGTGCGCGAAGTAAACGGCAATCTCGCTGGCCAGCAAATCGATGGCCCGCGCATGATCGGCGCGAATTCGCCTTTGAAGCTTGCTTCTGTCGTTCGTGACGATAAAAGAACGAAGCGTGGCGGCCAGCTTGGCGATGGCGGTCAAATCCTTCGACGCCAATACGGCAATCGCCGCTTGACGGGCCGGGACTTCCCGATCGGGATTTGACATAGCTGCCAGCGCCAGATCCAGTTTTTCCGGGCTATTCAGCGCGCGGATTTCACCCTTATCGATTTCTGAGAGATCCGCTTGCTTCTGAAAAGCGAACAGGGGTTCCAAAATAAGATGGGGATTGCGGACATTTCGTCCTTTGCCGGCTCCTCGGTATATAACGGCGCCGATCCCTTCCGCGTAGACCGGCTGGCCTAGTTTGTATTCACCGCCGGGCCTTCTTTTGCTATTGGTTGTCGCGTATGAGGGGATGTCGATATCGGGAACGGTATCCGGTGCCATAGAAAAATTCTCCCTACTTTCAATTCCCAAAAACGGCCCATTTGCCAAAACCAAGGCCGAAAACACCGGGTTTTTGGCAAAAAAGGCAGGCAATGTAAAGTGGATCGAGCCCAATTCCGCCGTTTATGGTTAAAATCCAAGGCTCGCACCAATGGGCCGAGGGCTATTTCCCCGCCTTATCGCTGAATGCCGTCTTGAACTTGTCCGGCTTGCCTTTCCATTCGTCGGCGTCAGCCGGCGCGTCTTTCTTGCGCGTGATGTTGGGCCATTTGGCCGAATATTCGCGGTTAAGCTCGAGCCACTTCTCGGCTTCCTTGTCGGTGTCGGAGATGATGGCCTCGGCCGGGCATTCGGGTTCGCACACGCCGCAGTCGATGCATTCATCGGGGCTGATGACGAGCATGTTCTCGCCTTCATAAAAGCAATCGACCGGGCACACTTCCACGCAGTCCATGTATTTGCAGCGAATGCAGGCTTCGGTCACGACGTAAGGCATCAGGGCTCCATATAGCGGTTGGCGGCGAAACCGGCCTCCGCCGCGCATTATCGATTAAGGTAAGCGCGCTTTCTAGGGAAAAAAGGCCGGCATGGCAAGCGGCGCAACGATCCGGAAGCGGCCATTTGC
>DATKSH010000167.1:0-2478 GCA_035531735.1 Alphaproteobacteria bacterium | reverse complement strand
GATGCAACGGGCTGGCGCGGCGGTCGCCGAGATCGTTTGCGAAAGATGGAAACTGGGCCGTGTTTTGGTGCTGTGCGGGCCCGGCAATAATGGCGGGGATGGCTACATCGTCGCTGAGGATTTACGCGGCAAGGGCTGGGACGTGACGGTCGCCGCGATGCGCGCGGCGGAAGATTTATCCGGCAATGCCGCCCTTGCGGCAAAGAAATGGCAGGGCGAAACCGTGCCGCTGGAAAATCTTTCATTCGAAGGATTCGATCTTGTTGTCGATGCGCTGTTCGGCACCGGCCTCGCGCGGCCCCTTGAAGGCGCGGCGCGCGCGGCGATTGAAAAACTAGAGCGTTTTGTTAATGAGCAACGCGAATTTACAAAACGCTCTATCCCCGCGAAGGCGGGGATCCAATCAAGCAAAATCCCTGTCGTCGCTGTCGATCTGCCGAGCGGCGTCGATGGCGATAGCGGCGCAATTCTCGGCGCGGCACCGCAAGCGATGCTGACCGTCACTTTTTTCCGCAAGAAGATCGGCCACATGCTGCTGCCCGGTGCGACATTGTGCGGCGAAACTTTGGTCGCCGACATCGGCATCGCCGATGACGTGCTTGATGAAATCGCCCCGCGCGCGGCTGCGAACGATCCCGCCTTGTGGCTTGATCGCTTTCCGTTTCCGCAACCCGAAGGGCATAAATATTCGCGCGGCCATGCCTTGATTTATGGCGGCGCGGTCATGACCGGCGCGGCAAGGCTTGCCGCTCGCGCGGCCCAGCGCATCGGCGCCGGCCTTGTGACGCTTGGCGCGCCTTCCAGCGCGATTCCGATTTATGCCGAGGCGCTTGAAAGCGCCATCGCAAGGCCTGTGGATAACTTACCGGAATGGCAGGATTTGTTGGCCGATGCCAAGCGCAACGCGATCCTGATCGGCCCCGGCCTTGGTATCGGCGCCGAACAGGCTGCATTGGTCTTGGCCGCGCTCGAAACCGGCAAATCCTGCGTGCTGGATGCCGATGCTTTAAGCAATTTCGCCGACGACCCAGATAAGCTATTCAAAAAACTGCATGAAAACTGTATTTTGACCCCGCATGAAGGCGAATTCGCGCGGCTGTTTCCCGGCCTTCAGCGCGACATCAAGAACAAGCTCGAACGTGCGCGCAAGGCGGCGCAAAGAGCCGGCTGCGTGGTCTTGCTCAAAGGTGCCGACACGGTGATCGCCGCGCCGGATGGATTGGCCGTCATTAACCACAACGCGCCGCCGTTTCTTGCCGTCGCCGGCGCCGGCGATGTGCTGGCGGGCCTCATACTCGGCTTGCTTGCCCAGAACATGCCGATCTTTTTAGCGACCGCCGCTGCCGCGTGGGTGCACGGCGCGGCGGCGCAAGCTTTCGGGCCCGGTTTGATCGCCGAGGATTTGGTCGAGTCGTTGCCGGCGGTGCTTAGGGGCTTGTCAGCGTCCGTCAAAGTCCTATAGTTCGAATCAGTCTTGCAGCCGGCTTTTTGGCGGCACCGTTGCGAATCGGCAATATTTTCGAGCGCATGGGCGACCGTCCTATTTTGAAGATCGGTTGGCAAGGCTTTGCCCAATGCGCCGCGCCGCGAAAGGAGGTTGCCATGCTCGATAATCTCGCCCGGTCCGATAACGGTATCGAGGAAGGAGCCACCTATCGCTGCCCGTCCGGCGGGCGCGTCAGCGAAACCGCCCGCGTGCTTGGCGTCGCCGAGGACAAGATGGGCATCCCGCATGTACGCTTTCAACTGCGCGTCGCGCGCGGCCTCGAAACCCGCACCGAGCAACGCACCCTCGCGCTCGATAGCTTTTATCAGAGGTATCGGGAGAGGGTGTAGGAAACTCAGTAAGTTACCAACTTGGTTTCCATAGAGGCTTGGTACTCATGCTGCGATCAGGCCTACATTTTGTGTGCGTGGGGGCTGCCGCATAAGCATCAAATGTCAACACCTCACAATTAATTTTGTCGCAGTCCTCAGCTCCTAAAGTTACCTTATTTGTAGTGACAGGTTTTTCATTTTCAACTCCCTCCATGGGGTCTAAATTTGCGGTATTATAGCCCCCTGCATGAGCTGCAAAAAACACTTGGCCGACGGAGGTGTTCGCAATTGTGGATGCGGTGACGAGCCCGCTTTGGGGATTAGTTAATACAACAACAAGTGCGTCTCCGAAAAGCGAACCGTCTACGACTTTCTTATAATGGTTCCATTGGTCGAGAAGTTTTGTGTACATGCTGCGCTTGAGAATTTCGCTATCCCGGATTTCACCATTAAGGTAAGTGACGCCTCGCAACATCTGTTTGCCGGCTAAAAACCGATCCATAAAAGCGCTGAAATGTGTCGAAGGCATAATCTGCCGAACAAATTCATCTTTGCTGTACTCGCTCATTTTATGACTCCCGGTTAAATAAGGCGCGAATTCACATTGGTGTCGCCTTTTAAGTGAACAAGCGTAGTCTTGCAAAGTATTTTCGATTTTTC
>DATKSH010000166.1:0-2723 GCA_035531735.1 Alphaproteobacteria bacterium | reverse complement strand
GATTTTCAGTCCGCTGCTCTACCAACTGAGCTACCTAGGCATGCCAGAATGTTCCGCCGACGGCCCAGCCGCCGGACAGGGGTTCGCTTATAACCAGAAGACAGAGGGCAGACAACAGGGATCAAGCGAAAGAACGGCCACAAAAACACTGATTTAGGGGTTATTCGCGATCATCCGCGTCCGGTTCCGGTGCCGCGTCGGGCTTTTCTTCGCTCTCGACACGGTATTTGCCGCCGAGCCAGCGGCCGAGATCGATGTCGGCGCAGCGCGCTGAGCAAAACGGCTTGTATTTATCGGCCGCCGGCTTGCGGCAGGTGGGGCAGAATGTCGGCGGCGTTTTGGCCATCATCCCTCCTCGCGCCATCCGCAGCCCTTAAGCATCTGCGCGACCTCGAACAGCGGCAGGCCGACGATGTTGGAATAAGAGCCGGACATGAAACGGATCAGCGCCGCCGCGCGGCCCTGTATCGCGTAGCCGCCGGCCTTGCCGATGCCCTCGCCGCATTTTGCATAGGCTTCGATGCCGGAAGGCGACAATTGGCGAAAGGCGACGACGCTGTCGGCGAGGCGTTCGGTGATTTTGCCATTGGGTGCGCGCAAGGCGACGGCGGTATAGACGTGATGCCTTCGTCCGGAGAGGAATTTCAGGCACGCGCGCACGTCATCGGCGCTTTCCGCCTTCGGCAAAATACGCCGGCCACAGGCCACCACCGTATCGGCGGCGAGGATAAAACCCTGCGGTTCTTGCGCCGCGATTTTTTCCAGTTTCGCCCGCGCGAGGCGCTGCGCCAGCTTGCGCGGCAGTTCCTTGGACTTCGGCGTTTCGTCAATCTCGGCCGCGAGGATTTTATCCGGCGCGATGCCGATGCTTTCCAGCAACGCAAGCCGGCGTGGGGAGGATGAGGCGAGGGTGAGATGAGGTGAAGGCATAACCGGATGCTAACAAAGGCGTCATCCCGGCGAAAGCCGGGATCCAGAGAGCCTTTCGGCCAGCACTGGTCGAATAATCCACTGGATCCCGGATCGCGTTCGCCGCTCGTGAACGAGCGACGAACTTGTCCGGGATGACGCCCTTTCTTCGGATGTTCGGGATATATTATTTATGCCTAAATGTAATCCGCCCCTTGGAAAGATCGTAAGGCGTCATTTCGACATTGACCTTGTCGCCGACCAGCACGCGGATGCGGTTCTTGCGCATTTTGCCCGAGGTATGGGCCAGGACTTCATGCTCGTTTTCCAGCTTCACCCGGAACATGGCGTTGGGCAAAAGCTCGGTGACGATGCCTTCGAATTCGAGGAGTTCTTCTTTGGCCATAGCGTCAGCATTCAGGGGTCAGGGTTCAGCATTCAGGGCATACCGGGTATCAGGATTCAGAAGTTAGGTAAAGCGCCATCACATGGGGTTTCTTGTTTTCCCCGAATGCCGAATGCCGACCGCCGTCCCCTCCTCATGGCAAGGCTGATGCGCGACCGGCCACCGTTCGCCGAAATCTTCGATAATCAAGGACCAGTCGCCGAGGGCGAGGCGGATTTTGCCGCCGCCGGCAAAGACGAATTGCAAGGATTTATGCGGCGACTGCTCTGCGCCCGCTTGCGCGGTCGCAACCGCGACTGCCGCGTCTTCCGGCATCACCGCCAGCAATTCGAGCATATCCTCGCGGCGGTCGAGGTCGAGGCCTTGTATCTGCGCGCTTGCGACGCCCGTCACATGCACGGCGCAGCGCACGCGTTCGGGGCACGCACCGGGTTCGGCGTCCTCGCAGCAAAAACGCTGCACGACCATGACGAAATCCTTTTCGCCGGGCCGAAACGCCATGTCGCAGACCGGGGCGATGGAATCCTGCAAGACCGCCGAGACGACTTGCAGGTCTTCGGCGTCCTTGGCTTTCAGTTTGAGCGGTTTATCGCTCATCGAAACCCCATGGGCCGTCATTCCGGGGCCCTGTCACTCGCCCGCACCAATAAGAAAAATCTCTCCACAAAGAAAGCGAGTAACAGGGAACCCGGAATCCGATTTTTTGTTCAATCCAAAAAACAAATCGGATTCCGCATACCCCGCCGCAAATCGTGCCGCAACCATTGCCCCTGCGGAAAAAGTCCGTCGATTTGCAGGCGGGGTTGCGGAATGACGGCCCGAATGGTGAGATCATGCCGCCTCGCGCAGCCGTTCGATCTCGGCCCCGCAGGCGCCGAGTTTTTCTTCAAGGCGTTCGTAACCGCGATCGAGGTGATAGACGCGGCTTAGGATGGTTTCGCCTTCGGCGGCAAGGCCCGCCAGCGCCAGCGATACCGAGGCGCGCAAATCGGTCGCCATCACCGGAGCGCCTTTCAGCCTCGGCACGCCCCGGATCATCGCCGAGGCGTTGTGGACGGTGATGTCGGCGCCCATGCGCTGCAATTCCGGCACATGCATGAAGCGGTTTTCGAAAATGCTTTCGGTGATCATCGAGGCGCCATCGGCCACGCACATGAGGGCCATAAGCTGCGCCTGCAAATCGGTGGGGAAGCCGGGAAACGGCTCGGTGGTGATGGTCACGCCGCACAGCGCGTTGCCGGCGCGGCGCACGCGCAGGCCCTGCCCGGTTTCCTCGACCGCGACTCCCGCTTCGGCCAACAGGCTTGCGACCGCCTGGATTTGCTCGATGCGCGCGCCGCGCAATTCGATGTCGCCGCCGGTGATGGCGGCGGTGCTGGCCACGGGCGCAAGCACAATCGTCAATGCC
>DATKSH010000165.1:0-8281 GCA_035531735.1 Alphaproteobacteria bacterium | reverse complement strand
CGGTTTACGACCTCGGCGGCGGCACCTTCGATGTGTCCATTCTCGAAATCGGCGACGGCGTGTTCGAGGTCAAATCGACCAACGGCGACACGTTCCTCGGCGGCGAGGATTTCGATACCCGCATCATGGATTTCCTGTGCGACGAGTTCAACCGCGAGCAGGGCATCGATCTGCGCAAGGATCGCCTCGCGCTCCAGCGCCTGAAAGAAGCGGCCGAAAAGGCCAAGATCGAATTGTCGTCCTCGATGCAGACGGAAGTGAATTTGCCGTTTATCACGGCGGATCAATCCGGGCCCAAGCATCTGTCGATCAAATTGACGCGCGCGAAACTCGAAGCTCTGGTCGATGACCTCGTGCAAAAAACCATCGAGCCCTGCAAGCAGGCGTTGAAAGACGCCAACGTCAAAACCTCCGAGATCAACGAAGTGATCCTGGTCGGCGGCATGACGCGCATGCCCAAGATCATCGAGACGGTCAAGCAACTGTTCGGGCGCGAACCGCATCGCGGCGTCAATCCCGATGAAGTCGTTGCCGTCGGCGCCGCCATTCAGGCGGGCGTTTTGAAGGGCGACGTCAAGGACGTTCTCCTGCTCGACGTCACGCCGCTTTCGCTCGGCATCGAAACGCTGGGGGGCGTTTTCACGCGCCTGATCGACCGCAACACCACGATCCCGACCAAGAAGTCCCAAGTGTTTTCGACCGCCGAGGACGGCCAGAACGCCGTCACCATCCGCGTGTTTCAGGGCGAACGCGAAATGGCGGCCGATAATAAAATGCTGGGCCAGTTCGACCTGGTCGGCATTCCGCCCGCCCCGCGCGGCATGCCGCAGATCGAAGTGACCTTCGATATCGACGCCAACGGCATCGTCAACGTGACGGCCAAGGACAAGGCCACCGGCAAGGAGCAGCAGATCAAGATTCAGGCTTCGGGCGGCCTGTCGGACGCCGACATCCAGCGCATGATCAAGGAAGCCGAGGCCAACGCCGCCGACGACAAAAAGCGGCGCGAGGCGGTCGATGCCCGCAATCAGGCCGACGCCATGATCCATACGACCGACAAGACCCTTTCCGAGCTTGGCGAGAAGGTCGAGCCTGCCGACCGCGCCGCCATTGAAAGCGCGATTAATGACTTGAAGGGCGTGCTGGAATCGGGCGACGCGGCCCAGCTTAAAGCCAAGACGCAGGCCCTCGCGCAAGTCTCGATGAAACTCGGCGAAGCGCTTTACAAGAACCAGCAGGCGGCCGGTGAAGCGGCTGGTGCCGCGCCGGGCGCGGAAGGCACCGCGCAAGCCGAACCGGGCGTGGTCGATGCCGAATTCAGCGAGGTTAACAACGACGACAAGAAGAGCGGGACGAATTAGGGGCTAGGTGCTAGTTGCTAGCGGTTTTGCCCGGCCATGCAGCGAGTGCCAAACCCGCTAGCAACCAACACCTAGCAACTAGCAACTCATGTCAAAAGCGGATTACTACGACCTCCTCGGCGTCGCCAAAAGCTGCACCGCCGACGACCTCAAGAAAGCCTATCGCAAGCTGGCGATGAAATTTCATCCGGACAAAAATCCGGGTGATCACGCAGCCGAGCATAAATTCAAGGAAATCTCGGAAGCCTATCAAATTCTCTCCGACGGCCAGACCCGCGCGGCCTATGACCGTTTCGGCCATGCCGCTTTCCAGCAAGGTGGTGGTCCCGGCTTCGGCGGCTTCGATTTCGCCGGCAGCTTCGCCGATATTTTCGACGAGATGTTCGGCGAAATCCTCGGCGGCGGCCGGCGGCAGGCCGAAACGCCCGGAACAAGGCGTGGCGGAGACTTGCGCTACGATCTTGATCTTTCACTTGAAGAGGCTTTCCGCGGCGGCGAAAAGACCATTTCCATCGTTCATTCCGTATCTTGCGCCGATTGCAAGGGGCAGGGCGCCGCCCCCGGCACCGCGCCCGTCGCCTGTACGCTGTGCAAGGGCGCGGGCCGCGTGCGCGCGCAACAGGGCTTTTTCACCATCGAGCGCACCTGTCCCCAATGTCAGGGCGCCGGGCGCGTGATCCAGAATCCCTGCAAGAAATGCGGTGGCCAAGGCCGCGTGCGGCAGGAACGGACCTTGGCGGTCGCGATTCCACCCGGGGTCGAGGACGGCACCCGCATTCGTTTGGCCGGCGAGGGCGAAGCGGGCCTGCGCGGCGGCAATCCCGGCGATCTTTACGTGATCCTCGGCGTCGCGACGCATCCGATCTTCCAGCGCGACGGCGCCAACCTCCATTGCCGCGTGCCGATCCCGATGACCACGGCGGCGCTCGGCGGCGCGATCGAGGTGCCAACCATCGACGGCGACCTTGCCGAGGTCGCCATCGATCCCGGCATCCAGACGGGGCACCGGGTCCGGGTCAAGCAAAAGGGCATGTCGGTTCTGCGCTCCTCCGCGCGCGGCGATCTTTATGTCGAAGTGGCGGTCGAGACTCCGTCGCATCTTTCGAAGCGCCAGAAAGAGCTTTTGGAAGAATTCACCGCCGAGGCCAAAATTCACCGCACCCATCCCGAAAGCGAAAGCTTCCTCGCCAAGGTCAAGGAGTTTTTGGCGCGCTGAATCATTGACCGCCGTCATGATGCGCGGCATCATGATTGCCGGTTTCTCTTTGTTCGGTTGTTGCGATGGGTATTTACAACAGAGCCGCGTGGAGCGTGATTCTCGGCCTTGCGCTGATCCTCGTCGGCGGGTTGGTTTTATGGGCCTATCGCGCGCGCGCCGATGCCGGCGCGTCCCAATTGGCTGGGCCGGAGGCCGACGCCGCGCGCCTGTTCCATACGCGCCTCGCGCGCTGGTTTTTTGCTTACGGCCTCGCGGTGATCGCGCTTGGGCTTGGCTTTTTGGGATGGGGCGCGTCGATTTTCTTTCCGTGATTTGGCTCAGCCCGCTTCCAGTTCCGAATCCCAATAAAGATAATCGCGCCAGCTATGATGCAAATAGTTGGGCGGAAAGGCGCGGCCGTTTTCCTGCAATTCATGGCTCAAGGGCCGCCACGGTGCGCGCTTCGGATACATGTGGCATTGCCGGGGCAGGCGGCTGCCCTTGCGCAGATTGCAATGGCAGCAGGCGGTGACGACGTTTTCCCACACCGTGCGGCCGCCCTTCGAGCGCGGCACCACGTGATCGAAGGTGAGATCGGGTGTCGGCCGCCGGTGGCCGCAATATTGGCAGGAAAAGCGGTCGCGCAGGAAGACGTTGAAGCGCGTGAAGGCGGGATGGCGCGAGGAGGCGATGTATTCCTTGAGCGCGATCACGCTGGGCAGGCGCATGCGCAGACTCGGCGAATGCACCACGCGGTCATATTCGGAGAGAATATTGACGCGGCCCAGAAACACCGCCTTGACGCTGTCCTGCCACGACCATAGCGACAAAGGGAAATAGCTCAACGGGCGGTAATCGGCGTTGAGGACGAGGGCGGGGCAACTTTCGGGCGACGGCGACAAAGCGCTGAATCCCTTTCGTCTGATTCCCCTAATGATTTAAAGAATCCGACGCCAAATGGCAAGTTTGGCGCGGCGCGGATTACGCCAGTATCTTCGTCAGGAACTTCAGCCCTTCGGCGATGCCGGCATCGTCGATCGAATGGCCGGTTAAAGGGCAGGTGAGAGACGTGGCCGGGATGCCGGCCATGCGCAAGCCCCGCTCGCTCAGTTCCAGCATATTATAGGGCACTACTTCATCCATGCGGCCATGAACCAATAGCGCCGGTGGCGCGGATTTCTTTTCCGCGAGCAATGTTTCGCCGCCGACCAGCAATCCCGAATAACCGATAATGCCGGCAACCGCTTCCGTGCGGCGCGGGGCGACGTAAAGCGCCATGATGGTGCCCTGCGAAAATCCCACCAACGCCAGTTGCTTCGGCGCGAGGCCGCGCGTCGCCAGCACATGATCGATATAGGCATCGAGCAGTGGCGCGGCCGTCTTCGCGCCGGCCAGCATATCCGGCATGGCGAAGCTTTTGAGGCTGAACCATTGCCGGCCGTCATCCATGTCTGGGGGCGCCATGTCGAATGGGAACGGCGCGTCGGGACAGAGGAATTCGCAACGCGGCAAGGCCGCTTGCCACATCTGGCCGATGGACAGCAAGCCGCCTTGCCCGCTATCGCCGACGCCGTGCAGGAAAATCACCGCGCGTTCGGGCTTGCCGCCGGCAAGGGGCGGGATGCGGTAGTCTTTCAGCATGCCGCGATCAATGCTTCTTCGGGGGCATCGGTGCCGGTTTGGGCGCAAGCGCCGGCTCCGGCTTGCCGCCGCTGCTTTCGGCCGTCGCCGCCAGCACCACGCGGGCGGTCATGGTGATTTGCTCGGCGCGCTCGATCGGCGGTTGTTCCGGGGTGGATGTCGCCGTGGCCTCGCTGGCCGCCATCGCCATGCCGTTCATCAGGGGCCCATGGAACACGCGCGGCATCGGCGGCTCACCGCCGCCGCTGGTGCCGCCGGTAAAATCGATCAGCGCGATATGATAGTTATGTCCCGGCAATGCGGTGTTGAGTTGTTCCAACTGATCTTGCGCCATTTTGTATATCTTGTCGCGCAACGCGCCGCGCGCGGCTTCGGTTTCCGCCAGCGTCGGCGTGAAATCGATAGTGCCGATGGCAAGCTGCATGCCGGGCTTGCTCAGTTTCCTGGTTTTGTCGCCGAGGCCGCCCAAGTCGCTTTCCGGCAAGCGCGCCTCGAAGCCGGCGTTCCAGCGTTCGAGCCCGCTCTGGTCCTGGCTGCGGGCGAAGGAGGTTAACCGCCAATCGGCTGGCGCCAGCGCGTTGACCGCTTTCAGCATATCGGCGCGCGCATCGGCGGTTTCCGATCCCTTGACGGCGGCATCGACGGCAATCGTTACATGCGCGGTCTTGGTCGTCACCCAATCCTCGGCCGACAGGGTGAAAATCACTTGGTCTTGGGGCGGAAACATTTTCATGCCCTCGGCGTGGGCGAGGGGGGCGATCATCGTGCCGAGCAGGGCGATCCACAGCAGACGTTTCATGGTATCCTCCTTAAAAGTCGAGATCGGCATAATGCGACGGCGGCGGGAAGCCGGCAATATGATCGCCGAGCAGATCGCGGAACGACGGGCGCGACTTGATGCGCGCGTACCATTCCTTGGCCATCGGATGCTGGTTCCACGGCACGTCGCCGAGATAATCGACCACCGAAAGCTGGGCGGCGGCGGCAAGATCGGCCAGCGTCAGCCGCTCGCCGGCCAGCCAATTGCGCTTCTCGGCCAATTCGCCGATATATTCCAGATGGGGATGGATGTTGTGGCAGGCGGTGCGGATCAGGACGCTGTCCGGCTCGCCCGCGCCGACCAGGCGCTTCAGCGCCTTTTCGCCGGCCAGAAGTGCCGTCACTTCCCAGGCAAATTTGCGCTCGAACCATGCCACGAGGCGCCGCACCTCGGCGCGCGCGAACGGATCCTTGCCGAGCAAGCCGGGCGAAGATTGCGTCTCGTCGAGATATTCACAAATTGCCGTGGCGTCGCACAGCACGCGCTTGTCGTCGCCGTTGCCGATCGCCAGCACCGGCACTTCGCCGGCGGGATTATGGGCCAGCAGATCGGCGCTTGGGTCCCACGGCCGCTCGACATACATATCGCACGGCACCGCTTTTTCGGCCAGCACGAGGCGCACCCGGCGCGACGGAGGGTCGAGCGGATGGTGGTAAAGCCGATGAATGGGCGTGGTGGGCACGGCAAAAAGGGCTATCACGGTTTGGCATGAAAGGCTAGCGTGAGCGTATGCTTACGGCTGAATCCCTTGCTTGCCGGCGCGGCCGCCGGCTGGTGTTCCGCGATCTGTCCTTTGCTTTGGACGCCGGCGATCTGCTTTTGGTGACGGGCCGGAACGGCTGCGGCAAATCCAGCCTTTTGCGGGTGCTGGCCGGATTTTTGCTTCCCATGCAGGGGACGATTTCCTGGCAGAACGAGCCGGTTATGGATCGCGCCCTGCACGCCGAACGCCTGCATTATCTCGGCCATCTCGACGCTGCCAAGCCGGAACTGACCGTCGCCGAAATGTGCGATTACTGGCGCACCTTGCGCCGCGCGCCGCGCGTCCCGGGCCGGCAATTCCTGGAACCGTTCGGCCTTGCCGATCTGGCGCAGCGCCGGATCCGCTATCTGTCGGCTGGGCAGAAGCGGCGCTTGGCATTGACGCGCCTTACGCTCGACGACGCGCCTTTGTGGCTGCTTGACGAGCCCACATCTTCGCTCGATCGCAAGAGTGAAGGCTTGCTGGCCGGCCTTGTTGCCCAACATCGGGCAAAAGGCGGCGTTGCCATCATCGCCACGCACCATACGAAAGGCTTCGACGGCGCGAAATATCTGGCGCTCGATGGTACGGATGGCGGAGAAAACGCATGACCGATTTCTTCCGCCTTCTGCGCCATGATCTGCGCTTGCTGGCGCGGCAACCGTCATCGTTCGCTGCGCTGTTGTTGTTTTTCGTCATTGTGATTATTCTTTTGCCGTTCGCCATCGGGCCGGAGCCGGATTTGCTGGGCCGCCTCGCGCCCGGCCTTGTGTGGTTGGCGGCGCTTTTGATGAGCCTCTTGGGCCTTGAAAAGCTGCTCGTCGAGGACGCGCGCGACGGCACGCTCGATTTGTTGAGGCAGGCGGCGGTGCCGTTACCGGTCGTGGTTTTCAGCCGCCTCGGCGCGGAAACGCTGATGATGCTTTTGGCGCTGGCGCTGATGATTCCGCTGGCGGCGTTGCTCCTCAATATGAACGCCGGCGTGGTGCCGGTTTTGCTTTTGAGTCTTTTGCTCGGCGTGCCGAGCCTTGTCCTGATGGGTGGAATGATGGCCGCCGTCACCGTCGGGCTTGATCGCCATCCGGCACTTTTGACGCTCTTGCTGATCCCCTTTTATATCCCGGTGCTGATTTTTGCGGTCGGCGCTTGCGATGCCGCCGCGCTCGGCGCCGATCCCGCGCCGCATTTCTACCTGCTCGGCGCGATCCTCGCGCTGTTGTTGCCGACGGCGCCTTTGGTTATCGCCGCGGCGTTGAGGCAGCAAGAATAGGTTCTAGTTGCTAGTTGCTAGTTGCTAGGGCTAAATGTCAGCGATGAAATCGCTAGCACCTAGCCACTAGCCACTAGCACCTTAAAGACGATCCATGTTCTTCACCACCCGCCTCGCCAACCCCGGCAAATTCCTGCGCCTCGCTGACCGCGTGATACCGTGGCTGGCGGGTTTGGCGCTGGTGTTTTTCACCGCCGGGCTTTATCTCGCGCTCTACCATTCGCCGCCCGATTACCAGCAGGGCGAGACTGTGCGCATCATGTATGTGCATGTGCCGGCGGCGTGGTGTGGGCTTATGATCTATGTCGCGATGGCGGTGGCGGCGGGCGTCGGCTTCGTCGCGCGCCACACGCTGGCCGATGTTTTCTGCGTCGCCGCCGCTCCCGTTGGCGCCACCTTCGTCGCCTTATGCCTCATCACTGGCAGCATCTGGGGCGAGCCGACCTGGGGCACATGGTGGGTGTGGGACGCGCGGTTGACCAGCGTCCTGATCCTGTTCCTGCTTTATTGCGGCTATATCGTGCTGCGCCATTCGTTCGACGATCACGAAAAAGGCGCGAAGGCGGCCGGCATTTTGCTTTTGACCGGCGTCGTGGATATTCCCATCGTGCGCTTTTCGGTCGATTGGTGGCGCACCTTGCACCAAAAGGCCGGCATCGATCTTTTCGGCCATTCGACCGTGCCGCCCGCGATGCTGAGGCCATTATTCGCGATGCTGCTGGCCTTTACTTTCTATGCCGCGTTCCTCGTTTTCTGGCGCATGAAGACGGAATTAACAGCGCGGCGGATTGAGGCAAGGGAGATGCAGTTTGACGGGGACATTCAAGACTGACCTTCCTGCCGCCACGCCCACATCATGAGGGCCAAAATCAGGAACGCGGCGACCCATGCCGGCCATAACGGATAGGCCTCGCTGCCGGTCACTCTGTATTTTTCATTGCGGCGCAGGCCGATCCAGCCCCAGCCATGCTGCGTGCCGTCCTTGTCGGTGCGGCGGATGTCGGGGCCGGTCGGATTACCGGCCAACCAGAAAATGCCTCCACTGGATTTGCTCACATAAGGCGCGAGAATTTTATCGGTCGCCACCATGTCGCGGAATTCGGGCGCGTTGCCGGGCCCGGCCATGACGAGGATTTCCTGCTTGCCGTCCTTGACGTGATAAAGCCCGGTTTCCCTGGCCGGTAGCGTGGCGCTCAGCAAGCCCGGTTCCTTGCCGTGCGCGAGCGTCACTTGTTGCGTCGCTCCTTCA